>JALOMF010000278.1 GCA_025455635.1 Saprospiraceae bacterium
GTTCATCTATAAACCTGCGAATAATGCAATGTTTATCCCAAAACCTGTAACATATCTCAGCCATAATGCAGCCACCTTTGCATTGTGAAAATTCATTCACATTAAATCAATCAGACAATGAATACCACAACCGTAAAAGGAAACTGGAACGAGCAAAAAGGCAAGCTCAAGCAGAAATTTGCCGAATTGACAGACAATGACCTGATGTACGAGCAAGGCAAAAAAGAAGAGATGCTCGGCAAAATCCAAACCAAACTTGGCAAGACCAAGGGTGAATTTGCCGCAATCATGGCTGCGCTTTAGGCATCCACTTTCCCTAAAAACAAACCGTTGAGCGAGCTGCTCAACGGTTTATTTACGCTTTAAATTATTATTAAATGAACTTTCGCATAGCAAGCAAACCACTGAACTTTTCGCTTTTTTGCTTTTCAGCAATGTTGGTGTTGTTTTCATGTTCTTCCTGCGCCAAAAAGTCGGCGTTTTTGACCTCTTCAGTCGTTCCGGCAGCGAGGGGCGATGTTCAGGTCACCAAGGACAACAACAAGAACTATGTTGTCAAGTTGGACATAGTGAACTTGGCGGAGCCAGCGAGGCTGCAACCCCCTAAGCTGTTATATGTGGTATGGATGGTCACAGACCAAGGTTTAACCCGAAACATTGGCCAGATAAACAGCGCTTCACGTGCATTTTCCGAAAAGCTGAAAGCTGATTTCCAATCTTCTTCGGCATACAAGCCCGTAAAAATATTCATTACCGCCGAAGACGATGCCAACGTCCAGTACCCAAACTCGACAGTTGTGCTAGCGACCAGCAACTTCTGATGTTAATCCCAAAAAACCAAGCCCCAAAACTTATGTGCGTTCCATACTTTTCCGAAAGCTGTGCTCCACATAATGTCTAACGGTGTTTTTCATGTTTTTAATTAAATCAAAAATGAAAGTTTTAAAGCATAAAATCCAAATGAGCGTGGCCATCTTGGCATTTCTGTTCATTCTCATATTGAATGCGAATGCCCAAAGGGGCGAGTTTGGCCTGCGGTTTATGCCCACTTATTCTTCCACCAATATCCAGTTTTCATCGGGTGGAGAGGTACAGGGCAACGCTACCTTGGGCTTTGGCGCAGGGGCTGTCATCGGTTTCAATTTCACCGATTATGTTGGCATACAAGGTGAAATCATTTACAGTTCCACTACCCAGAAGTACAAGGAAAAGGATATTGAGCGGGAAATCAACCTGAAATACGTCAATATCCCGCTTATGCTCTCGCTAAATACAGGGAAGCTAAAACCAGTCAATTTCAACATCGTGGCAGGCCCGCAGATAGGTATCAGCGTAGGGAGCAGCATATCAGGCGTGGCCACCGACAGCCTGGATGCCGTGCTTTCCGTCAAAAAAGGCGACCTCGGCGTGGCTTTTGGGGCTGGTTTTGATTTTGGACTCAACCCAGCGAAGACCATCCGCCTGAGCATCGGATACCGGGGCGTCCGGGGCTTGATTGACATCAGCGACGACAACAACAGCATAGACAATGACTCCTACTATGTACTGGACAAAGCCCACACCAAATCCAATGCTGCCTATATTGGCTTATCTTATTTGTTTTGATAGAATGTCCAAATAGCGTATCTAAGTGAAACTACGGGCGGGCATATTGCCCGCCTTTTTTATTGCTGGCAAAACGGGGAGTTCTGCCAGTATTTTAATGCTTCAATATCCGCCCATCCTCCATCTCGATAATGCGATGGGTATTGTCCGCAAAGCCCTGGTCGTGCGTCACGATGAGCAGGGTCTGGTTGGACTCCTCGCACAGCTGCTTGAAGATGTCGAAGACTAGGTCGCCGTTCTTCTTGTCGAGGTTGCCCGTCGGCTCGTCGCCCATGATGATGATGGGGTCGTTGATGAGCGCCCTGGCAATGGCCACCCGCTGTTTTTCCCCACCCGATAATTGGTTGGCCATTTTCAGCGCCAGCTTCTCCAATCCTAATGTTTTCAGGCGCTCCATCGCCTTGTGCTCCACTTCTTCGGCGGAGTGTTTGCGCAGCTTGAGGCCAGGCAACATCACGTTTTTCAGCACCGAAAACTCGTTCAGCAGGTAGTGGAACTGAAAGACAAAGCCGATTTTCTCGTTGCGCACCAGCGCCAATTCCCCCTCCGTTTTGCCCCGCATGACCACGTCGTCAATGCGCAGTTCGCCCTCATAATCGGTGTCCATCGTCGAAAGGATGTAGAGCAGCGTGGACTTGCCACAGCCGGACTTGCCCGTGACGGCCACGAACTCCCCTTGGTCAATGGCTAGGTTCACTTCCCTCAGCACCTGCACCCGCACCGGGTCGCTGAAGTATTTGTTGATATTGATGGATTGTAAGACGGTTTTAGCCATAAATCAATTCAAGTTGCGGATAAAGCAGCAGCGCTGCGAAACCTTTGTAGAATTTCAGGGTGAAGTCTTTTCAAGGTGCAGCGCACTGTAAGATTACGGTGCGCTGCACCTTGAAATTTGTGGTTAATCCAATCGCTACAAATATTTTGCGGCGCTGCCGCTTTCATCTGCAGCTTGGGTTAAATCTTTATTGCTAGATTAAGCTATTGGATGATTGGGGCATTTACAATTACCCTGGCCCTATCATCCCTCACACCTCATCCCTCATCCCTATTTCATTTCCCCCGAATAATCACCACCGGGTCCACCTTGCTCGCCTTCCTTGCCGGGAAGAACCCAGCGGCATAGGTCGTTATCAGCGAAAACACGATGCCGATGACATAGAACTTGGGGTTATAGTCCACGGGGTAGGTTTTCACCGTAGGCAGGGCGGCGGTGTTGAACGGGATTTGGTCAATGCCGAACGAAATCAGCAGGCCAAAAGCCAGTCCCGTCAGGCCACCGAGGATGCCGATGGTCAGGGCGATACCGATGAAGATTTTCCGCACGTCGCTGCCCGAAAACCCGGTGGCCTTGAGGATGGCGATGGTATCCATTTTATCGTAAATCATCATGTTGAGGATATTGTAAATGCCGAACCCGGCCACGATGAGCAGCACGATGCCGACGGCGTAGGAAATCAGCGAGCGCACGGAGCTGCCCGTCTCGAACTGCGAATTGGCGGTCTGGATGTCCTCGGCGTCGCACTGGAAACGCTGGGCGTACTCCTTGCCAACGGCGGGCGCTTGGGCGAGGTCTTTCAGCTTGATTTGCAGGTCGGTGACGTAGTTGTTCGGTTTGCCAAGCAATTTCTGCACCGTGGCGATGGAGGCGTAGCTCTGCACCTTGTCGAAATCGGCGATGCCCGACTGGAAATACCCGACCACTTTCAGCGGCAAACGCTCGCCCTGCGAGGTCGTCACCTGCACCACGTCACCGATTTCGGCGAGCAATTTATCGGCCACGCCTTTGCCCAAAATGATGCTGTTGCTGATGTTCTTCAAATCGAGCGACTTCCCCGAAGTCACGTAATTATCGAAGAAATAAAACTTACTTTCCTTCTCCACGTCAATGCCGCTGACGGCCCCGTTGATGTCAATCGTGCCAGCGTTGTACAGCACGGGCGCATTGATTTTTGGTGAAAAACCCAGCACCCGTGGGTCGGCCTGCACGGCCCGCATGATGGCGCCGCTGTTGTACAGTTCCACCCGGCTGCCGCTCGATTTGACGGATTGGATGAAATTATGCCCGCCCTTGAACGCCTCGGCGAGGTTGATGGGCTGGTTGGGGTTCGGTTTCACTTCGTTGAAAAGCCGGACGTGCGCCGTTCGGTTAAGGATGAGGCCGTCCAGCAGGCTGTTAAGGCCGTTCATGAAACCCAACAGGGCAATGAACATGGTGATGCTGAACGTAACGCCCACCGCCGCCACCAGCGACTGCTTCCAACGGGCGAGCAGTAGTGCTTTCGCAATGTCCGCTAGGAGTTTCAGGTTCATTGGGTGGGTTTCAGGATGAATTCATTGGCCGTGAGGCCGCTCAGGATTTCCGCTTTTTGGTAGTCCATCAGGCCCGTGACGACCCGTCGGGTTTGCTCGTTTTCCAGCACCACCGCCGTGTCGCCGACGAGGTAGGCCCGTGGGATGGTCAGTGCTTTTTCCTTGGCTTGAATGACGATGTTCGCCTCGGCGGTCAGGTTCGGGTAAAGCACGGGCGGCGCCTCGGTGAACTCCGCCTCGACGGTGAAGGTGCGGGTGCGCTCGTTCATCAGCAGGTCAATCTTCGACACCGTGGCCCCGAAGACCTGCCCCTTGTAGCTGTCCATCGTGAGCAGCACCTGCTGGCCTTTTTTGATGCGAACGATGTCGTTTTCGTCCACTTGCAGTTCGGTGAGGAAGGCGTCGGCTGCGCCAATGACGGCCACGGAGCTTTGCAGGTTCACCGTCTCGCCCGGCTCGATGGAGATGCTGTAAATGCGGCCCGCCTGCTGGCTGCGCACGGTGTAGTCCTGCGCAATGTTCTGGCTGATGGAGAGCTGTTTCTTGCTTTGCGCAGCGGCAAAGGCCAGTTGTTTTTTCAAATCATTGTACCGGGAAATGGCGGCCTTGTGGTTGTTGGTGGAGGTCTGGAGAGCAAGCTCCTGCCGCTCGACATTGACCTTGGTCTCGGCCCCGTCGGCGTAGAGGCGGCGCAGCCTGGCAACGAGCAGCGAGTCGTTCTGCATGACGCTTTTGGTGGTCTGGATGGCGTCCTTGAGCTCCTGGAGGCGTTCGCCCCGCAGGTTGTAGTCCGCCAGTTCCGTGGCGATTTTGGCGTTCTCGGCGTTCAGCTTGGAGGTCTCGTTTTTCACCACGAAGAGCGGGTCGCCCTTCTTCACCACGTCGCCTTCTTTGACCAAAATGGACTGCACCAGCCCGCCCACGGTGGAAAAAACCTTGTACTGGTCACGGCTGGTGATGATGCCGGAGGCATAGACCGACTCGCTGATGGGTTCGAGGAGCGGTTGGGTCTTTTCCCGCGCTGTTTTACACGAAAAAAGGAAAAGGCCAACCAAAAGGAAATAGGGCAATTGTCTCGACATATAGCTGGGTAGTTTAGCGGTGGTTGGCCGCAATTTTACGAAGAAAAAACTGCATGAGCGGAGGAATTTCAGGACAGCACATGGGGTTTTTATTGAAATCAAATAAAGTAGGGGCTTAGGAATATCTGCATAACCGGGTTTTTGGGTATTAGTTCAAATGCAGTTGGAGTCGGGCATTATGAGTGAATGATATAAATCTTTGCCATAAAGATATAACATATCGAGGCGAGCATGTGGCCACTTTTGTGGGACATAAATTCGATAAGGCCTGTCAAGACAAACCTCAAAAACAAATAAAACAATTGGTGCAGGCAGCAATCTGCCCCCTTTTTTACAATTAAAATGAATATACCACCACGACAGCTAATGAATAGTATCCTCCAGGCTACTGTGAAGATTCAAAAAGAGTATCCGGAACATTATCGGTACTTAAGCGAAACGCCACTGTTCCTGTTTGACCAAAAACACAGCATAAATAGGCTTGACTTCGAGCATTATTTGGAATCACTGCTCATGCAATTGGATACCTTCAAAAAAGCCTCGTCCAAACACCCAGATATGTGAATGATGTAATCCTTTCCCAGTAAGGTGTAACACATCGTGGAGGGCAGGCGGCCATCTTTGCCGTGTGAAAATTCGTTCACACCTGCCCCGCCAACTGCGGGAATTTAAATCAAAAAAATGAGCAAGGACAAAGGAAGCAAGGACAAAAAGAAAGCCCCGGCCAGTAAAACGGGTGGTAAGGAAAAGGCCGTTTCTGCCTACAAATCGGAGGGCAAGGGCGGGGCAGACAAGCCCGGCCTCAACGTATTCGGCTCAAAACCGGATGGCAAGCCAGCCCATGGCCACGGACAGCGCGCCGGCAAGGGCACCGAAATCCGGCGCGACCGAAAAATTGCGAAGGCGCATCCATGCCAGCGTCAGCAGCACCAAGGGAGTGACCGCGCCTGCCAGCGCGAACAATCCCGCATTGGCGCGAGGAAGCGACATTCCACGCCAAAGCCGAAGGGTGGCGATCCCCCCGATACCGGCGGCAA
>JALOMF010000008.1 GCA_025455635.1 Saprospiraceae bacterium
GTCGCTCAATTTCAAATTTCCCATAATGGTGGTGCTGGCGAGGCCGAAGCCTACGATGGTCAAGCTGCTTAATGGCATCAAAATGGCGGCCACCACGGGCGATAGTTCACCACGCACGGCAAACCACAGGCCCACCACATTGTACAGCGCAGCGAGCAGCCATGCGGCATAGACGAGGTGGATGCCTTTTTTTGTAAATTCCAGATAATCAGGGAGTTGAGCAAAGGATTTGGCGTCTAGCACGGCATCGCAGGCGGGGGTGAAATTGTTCACGTCCTCGGCCACTACGATGCCCACGTCGGCTTGGCGGAGCGCCCCGGCGTCGTTCAGTCCGTCGCCGAGCATGAGCACGATTTCGCCTTCGGATTGCTTCGACTTGATGAAATTGAGCTTGTCATGGGGGCTTTGGTTGAAATGGATTCGTGGCTCGTGATTCGTGATTCGTGATTCGTGATTCGGCGCATCATTGTCGCCAGACAACAGGAAGGTCTTTGTCCAGTTTTTGAAATAATCCACCACGGGCCAAGCGGCGCTGCGGTAGTGGTTGCGGAGCAGCCAGCCGCCCTTCGTCACGCCGTTTATTTCGATGAAAACGGTGGCGTCGTTGGACAAGCCTTCCGAAAATTTTGAACTTTCGGAGGGCTGCCCAACGAAAGTAGCGGAGCCTATGCGGAGGTGATTTCCAGCTATTTTACCCTCGACTCCCCTGCCTGTATGTTCTTGAAAATCAACGACTTCGACTGCGTTTAGACTTCCCAAGTCTTTAAGATTTCGGAAGTCTGGCCCGTCCGCCCATGCCACTAACTGCCGACTAATTGGGTGGTTGGAACGGCTGGCCAGTGCCTTCGCCCACACCATTTCCGTTTCGGAAAACGGTTCTCCAACATATTCCAAATCACTCCCCCCCGCCTCGGTCAGCGTACCAGTTTTATCAAAAACGACTGCCGTCACGTTGCGGAGCGCCTCGACCACGTTCGTGTTTTTTAGGTAAAAACCACGGCGGCCAAGGATGCGCACCACGTTGCCGAGGGTGAACGGGATGTTCAGCGCAGCGGCGCAAGGGCAGGCCACGATGAGCACGGCGGTGAAGGCGTTGAAGGCGATGCGGGCGTCCTGTGGTAGCCAATAAACCAGCGTCAGGAACGAGATGGCAAGGATAATCATCGTGAAATAGCGGCTCACGGAATTGGCCAAGCGGCTGGTGCCCATCAGTTTTTCGCTGTGGAAGGCGTCGTCGTTCCAGAGACGGGTGAGGTAGCTCTGGCTGGGTTTTTTGGTGAGCAGTAGCTCAATGGCGTCGCCGAGGTGGCGGGCTCCGGCGTAGATTTTTGCGCCAGCGTGGTGCACGGTCGGCTCGGCCTCGCCTGTCACGAAGCTGTAGTCGAGCTTCGCAAGGCCCTGTTTCAGGATGCCGTCGGCGGGCACGATTTCGCCGTTGCGCACGAGGATGCGGTCGCCGGGTTCGAGCTTGTTAACGGCTACACTTTGAGTTTGCAGTTCGCCAGTGGGCAGTGGGCAGCCAGTGCCTGCTTCCACGTCCTTGACTGCCAACTGCCCACTGTCGAACTGTCGAACCAAACGAGTGGCAGCGACCGGAAAATACGACTTGTAATCCCGGTCAAATGAAATGCGGTGGTAGGTGATTTGCTGGAACCATTTGCCGACCAAAAGGAAAAAAACAAGGCCGCCGAGGCTGTCCATGTAGCCTGCCCCGGTGTCGGTGGCGATTTCAAATAGGCTGCGGAAGTACAGCACCACGATGCCAAGCGCCAGTGGCACGTCTATGCTGAGTTGCTTGGTACGCAGGGTGGCCCAAGCGGAGGTGATGTAGTCCCGACCGCTGTAAAATGCGACGGGCGTGGCCAAAATCACGTTCAGCCAGCCGAATGCCTTTCGGAAATAGGTCTCCGATTCGTCCAGACCGAGGTACTCCGGGAAGCTGAGGAGCATGATATTGCCGAAGGCAAACCCCGCCACGCCCAATTGGTAAATCAGCCGACGGCTGACGGGCTTGCGGGCAGTGCCCTCCAAGGTGCCGAGGTTCAGGTCGGGCGGGTAGCCGATGCTGTCAAGCAGTTCGGCGACTTTGCGAAGCGAGGTGGCGGCATTGTCGAAGGTGACGGTGGCCTCCCGCTTGAGGAAGTTGACCTTGGTGGCCACGATGGCTGGGGAGATGCGGTGCAGGTTTTCGAGCAGCCAGATGCAGGAGGCGCAGTGGATTTGCGGCAGGTGCAGGGTCAGTTTCGAGATTTTATCGTTGCTGAACTCCACGACCTTGGCGGCGGCTTCGGGGTCGTCAAGCCAGGCGTACTGCGCCTGTTTGCGGCCTTTCAGGCTGAGGCCCGCATTTTTGTCAATATTGTAAAACTGCGTGAGGTCGCTGCCGTGAAGGATTTCATAGACGGTTTTGCAGCCCTCGCAGCAGAAGCTTTGCGCTGCGAAAAGGATGCGCTCGTCCCGGCACTCGTCGCCGCAGTGGGCGCAGGTGGTCTTGGCCAAGGTGACTGGCCGAAGTTCTTCAATGTTGGCGGAGATGGTCATTTATTGCTTGGTTCAGTGGTGTTTATCAGGATGATAAAGGTTGATTTTGCCAAGCAAATGTCAAGCGTTTGGGAGCGATTGGGGGTGACAAAAATCACTGCCCGGCATGAAGAATATTACGGTGAGCAACGGAAAAATTACTCCCAGCCCTCTTGCTACCGACTCCACGAAGGAAGCTTTTACAGCTGCTCACAAAATAACCACCTGCTCCTTGTAAAATCCCTTGCCGCCACCCTGCCAGTCCACCTTCACCGTCCAGCGGCCAGGCACTAGCTTTTCAGTTGGCACGTTTTGCAGGCCATTCGAGTCGGCTGATACCTGCACCGTGAAGTCCTGGCGCTTGTCATCGGCACGGTAGAACAGGATTTCGCCGCTGGGCTGCGCCACTTCCTTCGGAAACAGGAACTGCACCTGCCCACCCATCTTGCCGATGGTTAGGTCGGTGGCCAAGGCTTTGGCGTTGGCCATTTTGTCGTACTGCTGCTGGTAAGCAAGGTCTTTGGCGTAGTAATCGTCCGTCACGAGCGAGTGGTCGTAGCTCTTCGATTTGATGACGAAGCCAACCATCGTGGCGGCAAAAGCGATGTAGAAAATGGCAATGGATGTGCCCCAGTTGAGTTTCATTTTTGAAGGATTGGAGGATTGAAGGCGTGAAGGATTGAAGGTAATCAGGGCTGCGAACCCATTCAATCCTTCAATCCCTCAGTCCTTCAATCCTTATTTAATAGGCCCCAAGAAGTTTGTCTTCGCATGGTCAATGACCTTACCGTTGGACAAAACTTCAATTTCAATTTCAGTTTTTCGGCTTTGCAATGCGTCCGCAGGCATTTCCACGAAGAAAACTCCCTTCAACATGCCCTGTTTTGGGGCGGTGTGGACATGCTCGCCAACGAGGTTGAGCTTGCCGCCGGGGTTCTTGAGCCGCAGCTCGATGCCCGTGATGTCCTGCGCCGTTTTGTTGATGACCTCGTAATTGTAGAGGTTCGTATAGCCGCCCTCCACCTTCTGGTAGAGCTGGCCCGTCGTGCGCAGGATGACCGTTTCGACCTCCGAGCGATTGGCGAAAAGGAAAATCTGCAAGGAAATCAAGGCGATGAGCACGCCCGTGTAGGCCCAAACCCTTGTGGTGAAAATCTTGCGCTTGTAGCTGGGGTCCTTGCTGGCCTTGATGCCCGTCTCGCTGTCGTAGCGGATGAGGCCCTTGGGGCGGCCCACTTTCTCCATTACACCATCGCAAGCGTCAATGCAGGCGGTACAGTTCACGCACTCCAGCTGTGTGCCGTTGCGGATGTCAATGCCCGTCGGGCAAACATGAACGCAGAGTTTGCAGTCCACGCAGTCGCCTTTTGGAGTCCCAAGTCCTTCAGTCCCCAGTCCCCAGTCAGTGACTGCCAATTCCGACTTGACTGCCGACTGTGGACTGCCGGACTGCGGACTGCTGACTGTGGACTGCTTGCTAATCTTCCCCCTCGGCTCACCCCGCACGTAATCGTAGTGTACCACGATGCTATCCGGCACGAGCATCACCCCTTGCAAGCGGCCATAAGGACACACGACAAGGCAGACCTGCTCCCGCATGTAGGTGAACACGAAGAAGAAAACACCGGAGAAAATCAGCATCGCCACGAAACCACCCGTGTGCAGGCTGATGGGTTCGGTGATGATTTTCTTGACTTCGTCAACGCCGATGATGTACGACAGGAAAGTGTTCGCAATCACCACAGCTATGACGTAGAAAATGGCAAATTTCAGTGCCCGCTTGCCAATTTTTTCGCCTGTCCAAGGCGCAGCGGCGAGTTTGCGCTGCTGGCTGGCATCGCCATCAATCCAGTACTCGATTTTGCGGAAGACCATCTCCATGAAAATGGTCTGTGGGCAAACCCAGCCACAGAATATCCGCCCGAACACCACCGTAAACAGCACGACGAAGACCATCAGCGTCACCATGGCGAGGGCAAACAGGTGCAGGTCTTGCGGCGTGAACACGATGCTGAAGAGTATGAACTTGCGCTCCAAGATATTGAAGAGCAGGAGCGGCTCGCCGTTCACCTTGATGAATGGGATTCCGAACAGCAACGCCAGCAGTACGAAAGAGACCCAAGTGCGGGCGTTGTAAAACCAGCCACTCGGCTTTTTCGGGTGAATCCAGACCCGCTTGCCGCTTTTGTCCACGGTGGCAATACTGTCCCGATATTCTTCTGTGTCCTCTTTGTATAACTCGTCTATGATGTTCATTGTCAATTAGTTAACTTGAAAAAAGGCGGCAAACCTTACACAAAAATGACGTTGCTTTCCCAGTTTTATGCAACGACGCCACACCGCCGCAGTCTCTGATTTTGATAGAAACCCCGTGGCAGTTGTAGCGTCGCTGGTCGAAGTTTCTTTTGACTCAAAATTCAAAAGAAACCCCCTCTGAAACTGTGGCCAAAGTCACATAAGCCCTAGGCCATGCGGCACTATTTTTTAGCAGCCGGAGCTGCTGTGGCAGTGCTGTCGGCAGGTGCGGGCACAGCAGATGTAGCAGTGCTATCGGCAGCTGGCGTAGTACCTTCGCCCGCCGTTGCTGGGTCGTAAAGTGTGCCTTGCTGTGCCTTGCCATTGGGCGGGTTAGTACCACGTAGCGTCAGGATATAGCTCGCCACCCGTTGCATATCACTGGCCCTGAGCTGGTCGGCCCACGAAATCATGCCTTTTTCAGGTACGCCATTCTTGATGGTCTTGAAAACGTTCTGGATGCCGCCGCCATGAATCCAATAATCGTCGGTCATGTTCGGGCCAATGCCGCCCTCTCCGAGCTTGCCGTGACAGGTGGCGCAGCTTACCTCAAAAATAGATTTGCCGAGCGCCAGTTCCTGCTCGTCGGTAAGGGCCGTCACATTGTTTTCGTCCACGGCATCGGCAACCGTGGCGAGGTAGGCATTCACCTCGGCTTTGGCCACTTCCACCTCCGTGTCGTATTCTTGTTTTGACGAAGGTCCAATATCGCTCAAATGGAAGGCGAATAAATAAATGGCGGAGAAAATGATGCTGCCGTAGAACAAGCCCAACCACCAAGGCGGCATCTTGTTGTCCAGTTCCCGGATGCCGTCATAGTCGTGGCCGAGGTCAATATCGGCCTCACGGCTCACAGGCACGGCGTTGGTCATGGACTTCATCAGGCGGTCCCACCAGCTTTGCTCAGGTTGGCGGTAGGCTTCCACCACTTCTTCAATGCCCTTTTCACGGAGCATCTGTATTTCCTGCATTTTCACCACGGACGAGAAGAGCCGGGTAATGGCGATAAGTGCCCCGATGATGACCACTCCTGCTACTACTAGCGTGAGCGTGCCCAGCGTATTGGGCCAAAAATCTGGAGTGGCGGCAGCAGCAGCGGTGGTGGCATCCTGTGCCCAAGCTGCCAACGGAAGCAATGATGTTGCGGCCAGCAGTATTGGCCGTAGGCATATCTTTTTCATAAAACGTTGGTTTTGAAATTGTAGCCTCCAAATACCCGACTGCCGTCGGGCAAGTCATTTGGCAGGCAGTTTTTTAAAATATCGCCAAATCAATTTGACGACTACTCATCCAGCGGCAGCCGGGAAACCTTGTCCACGTAGTCTTTTTTCCTAGTGAGCACCCAGCCAGAGCCGATGATGAAAATGGCGAAGAACAGCACCAGCGCCGTTGTGGCCATCCAGTTGATGTCTCCTGCGCCTTGAAGTATGTATTTGAACATTGTTGAATGATTGAGATTGTTTGATTGCTGAGATTGTTGGGATTGTTGGATTGTCACAGTACAAGCTATACGGGTAACAATCCAACAATTTCAACAATCCAACAATTATTTTTCGACCTGCGCTTCCAGTGTGATGTCCACGCCCAGCCTTTGCAGGTAGGCAATCATGGCCACGATTTCCTTTTTCTCGACGCCCGGTTGGTCAACGCCCTCTTCTTTCAAGCGCTTCGCAATGCCAGCGGCCTGCTTGGCGAGGTCTTCATTGGCGATTTCCTCGTAGCCAGTGTCGTAGGGTGTGCCCAGTTTGCGCAGCACACTGATTTTGGCAGCGGTGGTTGAAATATCGAGGTCGTCTTCGGCCATCCAAGGGTAAGCGGGCATGATGGAACCGGGCGAGGTGCTCGTCGGGTCTATCATGTGGTTGTAGTGCCAGCTGTCCGATTTTTTCAGTTTGCCAGTGCCTTCCCTTGCGAGGTCTGGCCCGGTGCGCTTGCTGCCCCAGAGGAACGGGCGGTCATAAACGAACTCCCCGCTCTTTGAGTAGTCGCCGTAGCGCTCCGTCTCGAAGCGGAACGGCCGAATCATCTGTGAGTGGCAGCCAACGCAGCCTTCCCGCACGTAGAGGTCACGGCCTTGGAGTTCGAGCGGGGTGTAGGGCGTGACGCTCTCGATTTTCGGCACGTTGTCATCAATCCACCACATCGGGAACAGCTCGACCATGCCGCCGATGAGCACCATCACGAGGCTACCCACGAGCATCTGCATGGGGCGGCGCTCAATCCAGCTGTGCCAGTGCTTGTTGCCAGCAGGCGAAACGTGGTTTTTCGGGAAAGCAGGAGCTTCGGCGTATTCGTTGTCGGTGCAGGTTGCGCCCCCAGTTGTTTTCAACAAATTGTAAACACCGATTATCACGCCAGTGAGGTAAATGGCACCACCGAGCGCACGAATGGCGTACATCGGAATAATCTGCGTCACGGTTTCGAGGAAGTTCGGATAGACGAGGAAGCCGTCGGGCGTGAAGTCACGCCACATCAGGAACTGCGTCACACCGCCCCAATACAGCGGAATTGCGTAGAAAATAATGCCCAGCGTCGCCAACCAGAAGTGGATATTGGCAAGGTTGGTGGAGTAGAGTTTTGTGTTGAAAATCCTTGGCAAGAGCCAGTACAACACACCGAAGGTGAGCATGCCGTTCCAGCCGAGTGCCCCTACGTGTACGTGGGCGATGGTCCAGTCGGTGTAGTGCGTCACAGCGTTGAAGGACTTGATGGACATCATCGGGCCTTCAAATGTGGACATACCGTAGGCAGTCACTGCGACTACCATGAACTTCAGGATGGGGTCTTCCCGCACCCGGTCCCAGGCGCCACGCAGCGTGAGCAGGCCATTAATCATACCGCCCCAAGATGGTGCGATTAGCATCAGCGAGAACACCATGCCGAGCGACTGCGCCCAATCGGGTAGCGAGGTGTAGAGCAAATGGTGAGGCCCAGCCCAAATGTAGATGAAAATAAGTGCCCAAAAGTGTACGATGGACAATCGGTAGCTGTACACCGGACGGTTGGCAGCCTTCGGCATGAAGTAGTACATCAGGCCAAGGTAGGGCGTGGTGAGGAAGAACGCCACAGCGTTGTGGCCGTACCACCACTGCACCAAAGCCTCCTGCACGCCAGCGAAAATACCGTAGCTGTGCAAGCCGCTCGTGGGCAGTTCGAGGTTGCGCACGATGTGCAGCAGTGCTACCGTAATCCACGTGGCAATGTAAAACCAGACCGCCACGTAGAGGTGCTCTTCCCGCCGCTTGAGGATGGTACCGAACATGTTGATACCAAAAATGACCCATACCAAGGTGATGGCAATGTCAATCGGCCAAGTCAGCTCGGCGTACTCGCCGCTGGTGGTGAAGCCAAACGGCAGCGTGGCCGCAGCGCTCACAATGATGAGTTGCCAGCCCCAGAAGTGCAGGTTGCTCAACAGGTCGCTGAACATCCGGGCTTTCATCAGGCGCTGGAGGGAGTAATAAACGCCCATGAAAATGCCGTTTCCTACGAAGGCGAAAATGACGGCATTGGTGTGCAAGGGCCGCAAGCGGCTAAAGGTCAGCCAGGGCGTATCAAGGTTGAGGCTGGGAAAGACCAGCTGCAATGCAATGATTAACCCGACCAACATGCCCACGATGCTCCACAGCATGGTGGCGTAGGCGAATTTTTTGACAATCTTGTTGTCGTAATGGAATTGTTCTACTTGACTCATAATTGATTCGTCGTTGTCAATGAATGTCTAACCCCAGGGTTGGAGTCATTTATGGTTGGTTGATTATCAGCGAGTTGTGGTGGATTGGAATCAGCCAAGGGCAATCCGGCCATTTTGTCGTCGAGCAGGATGCGCACCGATGGCGTGTAATCGTCCTCGTACTGCCCAGTGCGCACCGCCCAGAAGAAGGCGACCAGAAAGCCAAGGGCAAGCAATAAGCTGGCAGCAATGAGAAAAAAGATGATTTTCATGTGAGATGGATTTTCCGTGTCCCTAGCGACAGGCAGCCATTTATTGTTCTTGCAAAATGCTTTGCCCTTCAATAGGATTTTGAAATCGGCTGCAAGGTAGGAGGGGTAAAAAAGCTGCCAAGTGAGGTTAATCACTAGGCAAAGTGACTTTTGTCATAGGCGTGCGGGAGCGGGCAGGCCTATTTTTGCAACGATTAAACAGGGTTTTTTGGTCACATAGGTTAGTTTCGAAAACCCGTCGCCCCCGACATCTTGCCGGGGCGGCGGGTTTCCTTTTTTCAATGCCCGCATAAACCAAATGCGTGAGAAAGTCAGCTAAAACAGTTGACTTTGGTCAATGAAAAAGCCTGTTCGCAGCAGGCATATTTGTGCTGCGCCTGAAGCCTTTTTAATAACGTGTCCTAAATACTTGCGAACAATGAAAAAAATCCTCTTCCCCACCGACTTCTCCGAAACAGCGGCCAATGCGTTTCGCTATGCCTCCGAACTGGCCAAAGCCTGCGACGCCACGATTGACGTGGTGAACGTGTACAACCTGCCTGTCATTGATGCCACCAACCTGCCGGCTGGCTACGTGGAGCAAATGCTTGACGAGAAGCAAGCGTTGGTGCAAGAAAAGCTCGAAGCATTCGCAGCTGCCGAGCCGGATGCCCCAGTGGGCGAGTTGAAGCCGCTTTACGGGGTTTTCATCCCAGAAGAAATCAGGGACCTGGTGCGCTCAGGAAACTATGAGCTGGTAGTGATGGGCACCCGTGGCGAGCACAACCGGGTGGAAAAGGCCCTGGGCAGCATCACCACTTTCACCATGATGAATGCGGGCTGCCCGGTATTGGCCGTGCCGGAAGGAGCTGCCTGGCACGACATTGACTACGTGGCATTTGCCACTGACTTCCTGCCGCACGAACAGCAGGCAGTGGCCCAGTTGATGGATTTTGCCAAAAAAGTGGCGGCGGAAGTTTATTTCGTGCACGTGGAAACGAAGCCGACCGTCGGCTCGATGCAGGACTACGTCTCACTGGCGCACTACCCCTACAAGTTCACCGAGTTTTCCATCGTGAACAGCCCAACCGTGCAGGAGGGCATTGACAATTTCATCCGGGAAAAACATATTGACCTGCTGGCGCTCTACATCCCCAAGCGGCGGCTCTGGGAACGGCTGTTTCATAGCAGCTTCACCAAGCACATGGCATTCCACACGAAGACACCTCTGCTTGTATTTCATGAATGAGCAGGCTTAATCAGCCTATTGCTTGAGCTTTTCGACCACAGCGTCTTTTGGCAGCAGCAGTTTTTCGAGCGGCGGGTTTTTCTCCAAATCAACCATGATGCAGCGGCGCCCGATGGGTATGTTGTTGACGTATGATTCTTCGCCCATCGTCAGGCCCTGCCACATGTACAGGCGAATCTTGGGTTGGGCTTTCTCCCAGACGTCGCATTCCGTTTCACCGACCTTTGTTTTCCCGACGGGCTTCATGCCCATGTTTTTCAGCATTTCGTTGCCCACCACCACCATGTCCTTGGTCTGGTACTTCACGGCCATGTCCTCGATTTGGCCTGAGTCGAAGTAGGTTGCCTTTTTTGTTTTTGGCAAATACACGTACCTGCGCTCCCCGTCGAGGTACTGCACCTCCTCCGTTTCTTCGTAGTAAGAATCCAGCTCAGTGGTCGTTTTGGTAAATTTGGCTTCCCGCCAGCCCCAGTTGTCGAAGTAAACGTGCTCCGTGCCGTTCACCGCACCATCAATCCTGAAGATGAAGCTCCCCTTTTCCACGCCGTACCGCTTGTAGCCAGCGGCCACCATTGCCTCGGCGTTGCGGTTGCCAGCCCCCTCCACTCTTGCCAAGGGCTGGCTGGTAGATGATGCGTTCGACACTGCAACTGCCTTGGGCTGTTCGGGCATCGGTATTTGTTTTTCTTGGGCAGCACAAGCAAAAAAAGTGAAGGCCAGCAGCGAAGCAGACAATAAGTTCCAGTTAGATTTCATCAGAAGGAATGGATTGCGTTGGGGAGGGCTTCTCTACGCTGCAATTATTTTGCCTAAAAATCTTGAACCGTTTTTTGCCAAATTTCACCAGCAATACCCGAGTAATCACCAAGATGAATTTATCGCCCGTCAATTCACTATTTATTGGCAAATACAGTGACCAGTTCTGATATGCTTCGTCAATGTTATCAAATGTCTGTGTTCCTAATTTAATTATGGAAATTTGGAAGGGCTGCCACGAAATTTCATGGCAACCCTTCTTTTTTTTGACGCAGAATTTCTGACTTCGTAAAACGCTGGATTTATTCCACCAAAATCAGCTTGCCCGTCGTCACCTCGCCAGCCGTCTGCAACCTGAAAATAAAGGTGCCCGCCGACGGCAAGTCCTTCCTGTTGACTTTGATTTCATGGTAGCCCTTGAAGAAGCTGCCCCGATGTGCCAGCACCTGCCTTCCGGCGGCATCGAACACGGACAGGGCAGCCTCCTGTGCCTCCGGTAGCGTGAAACCAATGACGGTAGCCTCCTTGAACGGGTTGGGGCTGACTTGAACTTGAATATCTTGTGGCGTGTATGGCAGTGCTCCTTCGAACTCCAACGACAAATCGAGCAGCTCTCCTGTTTCAAAATAGGCTTCTGCCCGGGTGTAATCAGTACCGATGCGCAGCGCCTGCGACAGCTCGCCCTTGGCCTTTGCCCTGAAAATCATGCTGAAAAGCACGGCACCATCGGGCAAGCTGCTTGGCACGACCTCGTTCCAAGCGGTAGTCAAGATGCCCTCGTCCATCAGGTGCAGGCCAAAGTTCGACTCGCCCAACGAAGCCAGCGCACCCATTTCAATGCCCTGAAAATCAAGCATTTGCACATCACTGTGCAGCGTGAACTGGTAGCCGACGATGTCCCTGAAATTTTCCACGGTAAAATCAACCCGGTACGATTCGCCCGGCAGCAGGACTTCATTCTTCACTTTAACCCCCAGCGTTTCACCGCTGCGCACTTCGCTTGGCCCGTCAAAGTTGTTGGCCGCCGCCGAGCCGTTCACGTCGCCCACTTTCACGGCCACAAAGTCCACGGCATCCATGTTACCGCTGAAATCGTTGATGCTGTAAACCTCCGGGAAAACCTCTTGCAGTGGGTTGGACGGGTTCTGGAACACGTAGCCAGCGTCCACAAAGCGCCACGACTGGTTGTTGGTGAAGGCATTGGACACGAGCAGTACCACTTTTTGTATCTCCACGAGGTCGTAGGTGGTGATGGTGCCACTTCGGTTCACGTCGGCAGCGATGATTTTATAGGGCGTATTGAGCAGCACGTCGTTGAGGATGTGCCGCTTGATGAGCACCAAGTCGTAGGTGCTCACGCCGTTCACCACATCCGTATTTTTCGCTGGTGAAACGGAGTAGTCGCCGCCCATTTGCACGGCAGGGAAGCCAAAGTTACCGCTGACATCGGTCATGGCCATTTGCGAAAGCGGCCCGTTGAGGCTCACCTGCACGTTCTGCACGTTCTGGCCCGCCTCGTTCGTAATGGCGCCGCTCACGCCCGCCACCAGTGGGCTTCCGCCACCGCAGGCGTTCATATTGTCTTGCACGATAAGAAAAGTGGTGCAGAACGCTTGGTTTCCACTGGCATCCGTCACCCACATTTCGAGGGTCTGCTGGCCAATATCGTCGCAGTCCACCGTCAGGCCAGTATCGTTGACATTGGGTGAAAACGAGAACTTCAACACACCAGGGCAGTTGTCGAAGCTGTTGGCATTAAAATCACTCGCCCAAGTCGTCACCATGCCCGTCTGCATCAGCTCCACGATGAGGCCGTTCTTGCAGTAGGGAGTTGGTTTTTTGTCGTCTTTTACCAAAATGGTGATGCTGCAACTGCCCGTGTTGCCACAGCCATCGAAGATGCTGTAGGTGGCCGAGTAGCTACCGGGATTCACGTTGGTAAATGGCCCGTAGCCTGTACCGAAGCTGCTTGTCACGGCCACGCCCACGTTCTGGCTGCAATCCTGGACATTGGTCACTTGCGGCAGCGTGATGGCAGCCTTACAGTTGTTGTCCACGGCCACTACCATGTTGCTGGGGCAGGTGAAAGTCGGCGCCGTGTTGTCCGTCACCATGATGATTTGCTCGTCTTGCCACAAGCCCGTCGTACCGCCCGGCACGTAGGTACACCAGTTGATGACCTTCCAGGTTCGCACGATTTTGAAGCAGGCCGGAGCCGACACCGTGAACACTTGGTCGGTGAAATTGGTCGCCAGCAGCTCGCAATCGCCGCTCGTCACAGGGCCGTTGTAGGGTGCCGGCAAATTGGAAGGCACAAGGCTGGCTAGGCTCGCGCAACCCGTCACGGCGTAGTCGGGCGGGAAGGTCACGGTCGCCGGGGTATTGTCCACGGTGGTGATGGTCTGGTTGCAGGTACTGAAATTGCCGTTGCCGAGCGTAGCCTTCCAAGTGCGCACGATGGTTCCAATATCGCACATGTTCAGGTTGGCGGCATCGGTGTAGGTGATGTTTGGCGCTCCGCAAGATGCAGCGGCAGTGGCTTGCCCGGTCAGGCTGAGGTTTAGGGGGTCTTGTGTGCAGCTGATGGTCACGGCAGGTGGGCAAAGAATGGCCGGCTGCGAGTTGTCCGTCACGCTGACGGTCACCATGCACGAATTGATATTGCCACTGGCATCGGTGCCCTGCATCTGCACCGTCACGCTGTTGCCCACGTCTTCGCAGCAGAATTTTACCGAAGGACCATACACCGGCTGCGTGCCGCAGGCCGCTGTCATGCGCCGCACGGTTAGGTTCACGGGGCTGCAATTGTCGTAGCTGCCATTGTTGAAAGTGGCGGGGAAAACGACGGCCACCCCGTTGCTGTTCAACGTCACGACGGTGTATTCTGTGCAAATCATGGTGGGTGAGTCGTCGTCCACCACGGTCAGTTTGGAGGTGCAGGTGGCTTGGTTGCCGCAGCCGTCCGTCACGTTGTAGGTCAGGGTGTAAACGCCGGGGTTGACGTTGTTCAGCAGCCCACCGTTGCCCTGCACCTGCCCAGCCGATGAGCTGATGGATACGGTGAACGTGGTCGAGCAGTTGTCGGAAATGCCAACCGGGGGCAATAGCACGTTGGCCTTGCATTGCGTGGCCGATGTCGTGCCCACGGTCAGGTCGGCAGGGCAAGTGAGTGTGGGCGGGGTCGTATCCTTCACGGCGATGATTTGCACGTGGTTCAGGATGGAGCTGTTGCACCAGTTCACCACCGTCCAAGTACGCAGTATTTTGTAGCTGTTTTGGCAAATGGGGACAGTCTGGTCGGCGTAGGTGACGGCCATGTTGCAATAACCTGTGCCATTGGGGATTGGGCTGTTGCCAATGCTCGGAGCGCCTGTATTGGCGGGCGTGGTGTTGGGGTTCACGCAGTTGAGGACAGGGGCAGCGATGCCGTCCCGGTTGGGCGGCCAAACGATATTGGCCGAAGTCGGCTTGACGATATTAATGGTCTGGGTGCAAGCGTTGACGTAGCCGCCGTTGTCGGTAGCCAGCCAAGTACGGGTAATGACAGCGACGTTTGTCGCCCCGTTGCAGCCCAGCACTTGAACTTGGTCAGTGTGCGTGATGCTGAAATCGGAGCAATCCGTGGCCGTGGCTGTGCCTGTGGTGGCTGGGGTGGTCGGTGCGGTGCAGGCCACGTTCACGTTCGGCGGGCAAGTGAGGGCAGGGGCGAGTTTGTCCTCGATATTGATGTTTCCCCAGCAGGAGTTGCCGGAGGCCCAGTGCTTCACCTTCACGCTCAGGGTCTGACCGATGTAGTCGGCAGTGACGATTGGGCTGTTGGGAATGGGGTTGCCGGCCAAGTCCATCACGGTGACGACAAATGCCGAAGGGCCGTTCGGTGAGCAGTTGCCGGGGTTCTGAAGCACCATGTTGTAGAGTATCGTGCCCTCGCAAGTAGCGGGCAGTGATACATTCGTGGAAGCTGCGCAGGCCATGCTGCACTGTGAGCGTAGGGTCGAGGTGGCTGCCAGCAGGCCCAGTACGAACATACTGACTCGAAGTAAAACGGACGTTTTGGTTAAAGAACAATAAAATGCCCGGTTGGAATAAACGGGTGTAATCGTTTTTTTCATCGGATTACTTAATTTGTTTAATAAATCGGTTAATCAAAAAATGATAGCAATATGGTGAAGCACAACCGAGGGCTTTGGTGTTTAGGACACTTCCCCACTTATCGGCAACCCACCATATAATTTAATGCATGGTCATGTTTTCGCTGGCTATTCTTTCAACAACCAGTTGATATTCAGCGGTTTGGAGCATCTATGACTTAAATAAAAACATAGCAATACCTGCTGGTCAAGCGCATCGCTTGCCAATTATTTTATAAAAAGATATGACTCAGGCAATGAAGGGTATGCCCGGTTTTTCTACATGTCCAGTAAGTGTGTGAAGCCTATAATGCGGGGCGATAATACCTTATTTAGCAGCAGCCAAATAAAGCCATATCGTGACATCGTTATTTGCCAAAAAAACTCCAAGCATGGCAACGCCACAACTGTGGATAAAATTAAAATGGCAAAAACTTTTTGTAGAAGGGTAGATTTATCAAAGGCCGAAAGCGCTTCAAGAAGCGTTCATTGGCACGGGCTGGGCCTTGATTTTATAAGGAAAAAACAGGTGAAGTAATAATGCGGAAAATGAGTGTACGAAGTTTTGATTAATACTTTTCATGGGAAAATCGGTTACGGATTATAAAATCGGTTCGTTCAAGTGAGGCAAAGGTAAAAAGATTTCCGAAACAACCAAATGAAGACGCATTTTTTTTAATATAAAAAGCCCCCCGCCAGCGGTAGCTGACAGGGGGCTTTTTTTAGTTGGCAGTTCGGCAGTCAGTACCGTGGTCGGCTGACGGCCATCCCGAGCGTTCGGGACAAGACCTGAAGACCTGAAAACTTATTACAGCAGCACCATCTTGCGCACGGCATTGTGCGTGGCAGTTTCCAGTTTGTAGAACACTACCCCACCCGACTGCAATTCCGAGCGCTCGACGCTTACTTCGTTGTAGCCTTTTTCAAAGCTGCGGCGGATGGTCTTCAGCACCCGTCCGTCGGTGTCGTAGATGGTCAGCGTGGCATCGCCCCGCTCCGGCAGCGTAAAGCCGATGCTGGTGGTCTGCCTGAATGGGTTCGGTTGGTTCTGGTAAAGCTGGAACCCTACCGTGGTGCCCGATTCCTTTTGATTCGAAAACTCCAACACTGGCTGCATGGCCTCACCGCTAGGCTCGTAGGCCAGCGCTTCGGTGTAGCGGGTGGTGACAGAGAGCAGCTCGCTGAGGCGGCCCGGCTTTTTCACCAAAAAACGGAGGCTGAAAAGGGCGTCGTCCTGTGCCAAGGCTGCTGGCTCCGGGTGGAACCATGCCGCCGTGAGGACACCCTGCCCAAGCAGTGCTTTGCCGAAGGCTTCTTCGCCCAGCGACGGCAGCACGCCCTTTTCAAGGCCCCGCAATTCCAGATTGTCAGTTTCAAATTCTAAAGTAAATTGTAGCGCAAGCAGCTCGCCTGCATTTTTCGTCTTGAATGGCACGACCACCTCTTCGCCAGCTACCAAGTCCCGGTCATCGGTGAGGAGGTGGTAGGCTGCATGGCCCCGGTCGCCAGCTTCGCCGCTGAGTCCTAGCCAGGCATTGCCGTTTATGTCGCCGATTTTTATGCCAATGAAATCGGCATTGGGCGTCTGCGGGCCTACGTTCGACAGGGTGATGGACGTGGGGAACGGTGCCGAGAACGGGTTGGCCGGGTTCGGGAACACGTGGTTTTTTGGCACAAACCGCCACGACGTGTTGTTCGAGAAATCATCAATGATGTGCAAAATCATTTTGCGCAGCTCCAAAATATCGAAGGTAGTGATAGCGCCGCTGCGGTTCACATCGGCAGCAATGAGCTTGTAGGGCGAAGTAATCGGGTTGGTGCCCAGCACGTGGCTGGTCATCAGTGCCAAGTCGAAGGTAGTGACGCCGTTGAGCGGGTTGTTGTCTTTTTGCGGCGCAATATTGTAGCTATTGCCCTGTTGCAGCCCATTTATTTCAAAGATGCCCTCTTCGTTCGTCTCCGTTTCCATGCCAGCGTTGGCGGCAGACACGGTCACTTCCGGCATTTCGACGCCCATCATGGACTCCACTACGCCGCCCACTGTGGCCACGCTCGAAATCAGCACGTCGTCCTCGAAGGGGCAGAGGTCCATATTGTCTTGGATAAAAACACTGGTCACGCAATAGTCGCTGTTGCCAGCCTCGTCCGTCACCCACATTTCCACAAAAAACTCGCCTACATCTTCGCAATCGAACACAAGGCCCGCCGTGGGTGGGTTCGGGTCGCCAACCAAGCGGATGGTAAACTCAAGGTCGTCGTAATCGGTGCAGTTGTCGGAGCTGTTTTCGTCAAACTGTATAGCTTGTGCCGAGGCCATCACTTGGCCCGCCATGGCTTGCAGTTCGGTAATTAGGCCCGTTTTGCACCGCACCAGTGGCTTCCTTAGGTCGGTGACAGTGATGGTGAAATCGCAGTGCGCTTCGTTGCCGCAGCCATCTTCTACCGTGAAAAGAACGTCGTAAATACCCTGTGGGTACTGGCCAGAGGCATTCGCCCCGGGGCTGGTGGCGAAGGGCGAATTGTTGGTAATCGTGATTTCGGGGCTGCAATCGGTAGCCGTGACCGGCGATACCAACACAGTGGCCAAGTTGCAGTCGGCGCCCACGCTCACCACGACATCGCTAGGGCAAAAGGTGATGAGCGGAGCCTTGGTGTCCACCACTGCTATGATTTGCTGGTGCGTCCAGATGCCTATGCCCGGCACGCCGGGCGTGTACTGGCACCAGTCAATCACCTTCCAAGTGCGCACAAGCTTGTAGCAGGCTGGCGCCGACATGTCGAAGAACTGGTCGGTGTAGTTCGTGGCCAACATTGCGCAGCCAGAAGTCGGCGTTGTGGGGAAATCATAGCCATCGGGCAGGTCTTGCGGGTCGAAGATGGAAGGCCCGCCACAGTAGTTCACAATCATGGTGTCCAGTGGCCAAACGATACCAGTTCCATTGTACGGGGTCGAGTTGACCACGTTGATGGTTTGGGTGCAGGTGTTGGTGTTGCCGCTAGGGTCAGTGGCCGTGAAGGTGCGGATAATGGTACCCACGCCGCAGTTTTCAATATCCTCGGTGGAGGTGGAAACGAGGGCGAAGCCGCAAGCGTCGAACACGTATGGCGACCCGAAAACCGAGAGGTCGGAGTAATCGGCTGTACATTGGATGGTTTGCGGAGCGGGACAAGTGATGCCGGGCGCCAATTTATCCTGCACCACGACCTGCACCATGCAAGTGTTGAAGGAAGTTGGGTCGGATGCCTTTGCGACTCTAAGCGTGACCATGACGGGTGACGCAGCCACATCGGCGCAGGTGAAGGGAACTGTCGGCTCGAAGCTGCCAGTCATGCCCCTCCTGCCCGTGAACACCAGTTGGCCGGGGCAGTTGTCCGTGCTGCCGCCGTCGAAAACGCTTGCTGGGATGCTCACCGTGCCGTTGGAAGGCAGCCCGATTACTGGGAGTTGCTTGCAAATTGCGGTCGGTGTTTCGTTATCCAGCACGTTGATTACGCTGGTGCAGCTGGAGCTGTTGTTGCAGTCGTCGGTGGCGGTGTAGGTCACGGTGTAGCTGCCCCGTGGCAGGTTTTGCACCGTGAAATCATTGGTGACGGGATAGCCGGGTATGCTCGCCTGCACCGTGAAATTGCTGCAACTGTCGAAGACCGCTGGCATGTCCAGCTCGATGTCGGCGTTGCAAAAACCGGGGTCGGTTTGGTAAAATTGTGGGCTGATGCAGGTTATTTTAGGCGGCTTCGTGTCGAGCAGCAGTATGACCTGGGTGGAGGTTTTCACATCGGAAAGCACGCAGTTGTCGCTGACAATCCACTGCCGCACGATGGTTCGGGAACCACAACTGCTTGGCGCCGACACTTGGTCGGTGTGCTGCACTTGGAAGTTGCAGAACGGGCTACTGCCAATGGCTCGCCCGTCAATCGTCGGGAAACCCGTGATGGTCGAGTCGGTCGAAGAGGTACACTCCAAGGTGATGTTGGCAGGCATCACCACCATCGAAGTGTCGGCACGGCGGATGAGGATGGTCTGCAAGCAGGTAGCATCATTGCCGTAAATGTCGGTGACGGTCCAGGTGCGCTCCACCCGCCCGATGAACGCCGCTGGCATGTAATTGCACTGCGGGCCGATGGGGTTGTCCACGAAAGTGGTGGATTCGATACCACAGTTGTCGGTGATGCTGATGGGCGTGATGTTGGCGGGCAATAACGGCTCGTTGCAATTGACCGTGTCCGGCGGGCAAGTGAGCAGCGGCATGGCGTCGTCGTACACGTCGTAGCTGCTCTCGCAGGCTGTGCCCGACGGCACATCAATTACTTTGATGTAAATGCTGGTGCCTAGGTAGGGTTCAAGGTCAAGGTTGATGACGTTGAGGGCGAAAGCGATGGTATCGCCATCGAGTTCCCTCGCCAAAATCAGGTACGGCCCCACACAGTCGGAGGTGACGATGACGAAGTCGGCATCCACGGTTGCGCTGCAATTCGAGCCGGGCGAGAGGTTGAGGTTGTCGCCGCAGGTGATGAGTCCGGCCTGTGCGTCAATTTGCAAAAAAACGAGTAGCAAAAACGTCCAGAGCATGGACATTCGGGCTGATTTGTTCTGTTTCATCTGAATTAAAATTTGTTAACGAATCTGGATTATATGCTTCACTCCGGTCGGTTCGCCCCCAGCAAAAGGAGTATCCCCACACGGCATTCGAAGTCGTAAGTCATTCTTGCAAAAAACTGCTAATCAGCGCTTTATAAAATTTGGAACAGAACTACAGATGAAGAACTTTGCTTATGAAAGGTAAATGGGCGGAGTAAAAAATTGGTAGTTTCCCCCAGTACGAATAGTGCTCCCTTCAGTGTTGTGTGCAGCTGTTCTCATGAGCAGTCTGTGCTCAATCCTTATTATTTTTTACCTATGTGTGTGAAGTTTTGAAAAGAAGTGTCAAACAGAAGTGTTGTGGATGTGCCTGTTTCCTCTTTGAAGTTGCGCCCGTGATAGGCCAGTATGTTTTACATTGGTACAAATAATAAAAATCATGCCTGTTTTATTTTTAAAATATGTTTTCTAAAAAAAACAGCAGGCGGGGCGAGTTTTTATTACGGCGCTTGGTCGTTTCTTTTTAGCTAAACCAACGCTCCAGCACGTTGCCAGCTAGGTAGGCGAGGACTGCGGCCCCAGTGCCGAGGCTGAACGTTTCGAGGGCACCCTTCCACAGCGGCTGTTCGCTGACGTGGCTTTTCAGCAGGCCGATTACGATGAAGGCAAGCGCCGTCATGATGCTTGAAAACAAGAAGAGGTCGCAGCGGATTTGAAGGAAAAAATCGGTGAGGTACACGGACAATGGGATGAGGCCCGTGACAAAAAAAGCAGAAAAAGTGGCCAGTGCCTTTGAAATCGGGGAACGGGCATCGGGCATGAGGTTCAGTTCATCCTTCATCATGGTGTCCACCCACACCTCCTTGTCGGAGGTAATGGCCTTCACCACCTGCTCCAGTTCTTGGCCTCGCAGCCCTTTTTTGATGAAAATCTGGCGCACCTCCTCCCTGCCCTCATCGGGGTTGGACTCCACTTCCAGGTACTCTTGCCGGAGGTATTTTTCGTAGGTGTGCCGCTCCGACCTGTTGGCGAGGTAGCTGCCGACGCTCATCGAGAAGCCATCGGCTACCAGGTTTGCGAAGCCCAGAATGATGACGACCGAGCTATCAAGCCCTGCACCAGCCGCACCAGCCACCACGGCGAAGGTGGTCACGATGCCGTCCATGCCGCCATACACAAATTCGGGTAGGTATTCTTGGTTGCGCATAGTTTAGTTTCGACGGAGGCCTGGCAGCTTTTCAGCGTTGGCAGTCCAGTGCCAGTTATTGCGCACTAGGCTGCTAGCTCAAGCGTGCCGGCTCCATGAAAGCGAAGTTAAGCATGTCGAAGGTAGTTACGATGCCCACCAGCTTTTTTTGGTGGTCCACCACCGGTATGGCATGGAAGAGGTTCTCCCGGAAGTACCCAGCGGCAATGTCCACAGTGTCTTCTGGGTAAAGGGCAGCCACCTGCTTGGTCATCACTTCGCCCACCAGCAGGGAGCGCAGTATTGCCCTGTTGTAGTCCTCACTTTTCTCGGTTTTGAAAAGCGTAAAGCCATGCAGGATTTTCAAATAGTCTGCCTTGGAAATGATGCCCACCACATGGCTTTCGCCGTCACACCCGCTGCATGGAGTCGTCCGGGTGCACGAACAAGACCTCACGGGTCATGATGCTGGCAATGGGTGTAGTTCGGTCGAACATGATGGGTGCGTTTTTGGCACTGCATACCACGGGCCAAGGGCCAATGTTTTTACAGCGAGCCAGTTGTTTATCTATCTTCTTCAAAAGACTCCATCCCGATTTCCTCGCCAATGGGGGAAGCGAAGCAGTGCGCCAGCAGGTCGTGCGAAGTGACGATGCCTACCAGCACCCCATCGTCAACGATGGGCAGTGCATGGAACTTGTTTGCCAAGAAAATGTCGGCAGCCAAGCCAATGGTGTCATCCGGTGCGAGTTGCAGCGGGTACTTCGTCATGATGTCTTCGGCCACCAAGTGTTGGAAATGGGACTTGGCACTGGCCGCCTTGGTCGCCTCCACCGACAGGACGT
>JALOMF010000279.1 GCA_025455635.1 Saprospiraceae bacterium
CCAGCGATGGCCACGCGCTCCGGATCGTGGGCACCCTCCAGGATGTCACGCACCGCAAACAAGCCGAATCCGAGCTGCGCCAATCGCAGGCCAACACCCGCAAGCTCTCCCTCGTCGCCGCTCACACGGACAACAGCGTCATCATCGCCAAGCCGGACGGCTCAATCGAATGGGTCAACGCGAGTTTCGAGCGTCTCATGGGCTATTCGCTCGAAGAGGTCGTGGGCAAGAATCCGGAAGATTTCCTCACCGGGCCCGAGACTAGCCCGCGCACGCTTCGGCGCATCAAAGCCCACATCGTCCGGGGCGAGCCTCTCACAACCGATATCGTCAACTACTCGAAAGCCGGGAAAAAATACCATCTTCGCCTCGAAATCCAGCCGTTGCGCAGCCTCGTCAAATGTCCAGCGGAGGCCGTGCGTGGCATTGCCGCCCTCGCCGTCGGAAGTGATTTGCGAGCTGCCCGTGCCGTCCGGCTCGAACTTCATTTCAAAATAAAAACCATAGTCACGGTCGGATTGGGAAAGGTGGCCGGAGAAGCGGCCTTCGATTGCGGATTTCGGATTGCGGATTGCGGATTGGGGGGCGAAGATAACTTGTTCTTGACTGCCCCCTACCAAGGTCGGAGCCAACTGCCGAACTGCCAACTTCATCGTACCGGGCTTGCAGCCCTGCGCTTCCCAGTCGCCCTCTAGCTTCGCAATACCTTGATTTTCAGCGTATTGCAAACGGATATGCTTCAAGCACCACTTGGCGTTTTCAGGTTCCAACTGTTTCAATTCCTGCAAAACCAAGCGCTTGCCGTCGAAGGTGCCACCCACCTCGAACTTGGCGGAGCCGGAGCCGTCGGTATTGCTGGAAGTGGCCGTACCGAACACTTTTTGGCCATCCTGCTCCAAACTGAGGGCATAGTTGAAACTGGTGGACTTGCCCGTTTGGGTGATGGTGCCAGCCCATTCGCCAGTAAGGTTTTGCGAGTGGACATTTACTGCCCAGCACACGATGATTGATAACAACAGCGTTCGGTACATCAGTTTCAGGTTTGATATTTACAACGCAAAGCAACCATTTTTAGCGTAAGCTGACATTGTTGTGCCCGACCAAATTATTGGCCTGTTCAAAGAACAACCGCACTGCCCAATAAATTGGTCGGCCACAACGGGAATTGCTACATTTGCGAAGCCCAAACCAAGAGTTTTAAAACGCATTTTTTCATCAAAAAATAATACTGCATGAACCTTCGACCTATGATTTTCAGGTCAGCCCTGACCCTTGCGCTCGCCTTTTTTGCCTTGGAGGGCTTCGCCCAAAAGCTCACTTGGGCCGCCGATGGCAATAGCTACCTCACTACCGAGGACGGCGGCATCGTGAAATACAGCCTGCCTTCGCTGGATAAAAGCGTGGTCGTGGCCAAGGAAATGCTCAATGCGACCGGGCAAGCTGCCCCCCTGAAAATCGAGGGCTTCACCCTCACCGACGATGGCAAGCGGGCGCTGATTTACACCAACAGCAAAAAAGTGTGGCGGGCCAAGACCCGTGGCGACTACTGGCTGCTCGACCTCGGCACCAAGTCCCTCATGCAGCTTGGCAAGGGCCGTCCAGCTTCCAGCCTCATGTTTGCGAAGCTAAGCCCCGACGGCACGAAGGCCGCCTACGTGAGCGAGCGCAACGTCTATGTGGAGGACCTCACCACTGGCGACATCAAAAAACTGACCGATGACCTCGGCACCAAAAAGCTCATCAACGGCACTTTCGATTGGGTGTACGAGGAGGAGTTTTTCTGCCGGGACGGCTTCCGCTGGGCACCGGACAGCAAGAGCATCGCCTATTGGCAGATTGACGCCAACAAAATCCGGGACTTTTACATGATTGACAACACGGACTCGGTCTATAGCCAAATCATCCCCGTGGAGTACCCGAAAGTGGGCGACCCGCCCAGCCCGGCCCGCATCGGCGTGGTCAACATCGCTGACGCAAAAACGACTTGGATGGCCGTGCCCGGCGACCCGGCGCAGCACTACATCGTGCGCATGGAGTGGGCACCCGACGGCAAGGAAATCATCCTCCAGCAACTGAACCGCAAGCAAAACGAGAGCAAATTGATGCTCTGCGAGCCAAAAACCGGCGTTGCGAAGACGATTTTCAGCGAAAAAGACGAGGCGTGGGTGAGCACCATCAACGAGTGGAGCAACAGCTCGGTGGGCTGGGACTGGCTCGAAGGCGGCAAATCATTCATCTGGATGAGCGAAAAAGACGGCTGGCGGCACGTCTATTCCATTTCACGGGACGGCAGCAAGGAGACCCTGCTCACCCCCGGCAATTACGACGTCATCAGCCTCGACCGCATTGACGAAAAGGGCGGCCAGCTCTATTTTTCGGCTTCGCCAAACAGCGCCGTGCAGAAATACCTCTTCAAAGCACCGCTGAACGGCAAGGGAAAGGCCGAGCAACTGACGCCAGCGAGCTTGCCCGGTACGCATACTTACACCATTTCGCCTAGCGGCAAATATGCCCGGCACCGTTTCAGCAATTTTTACACCGACGAAAAAACGGCGTGGGAAGAGCTACCGAGCATGAAGCCACTGGCCGGGCAGACCGACATCGCCAAGGCATTTGACCCAAAAGCCAAAGACGCCAGCAACGTGGAGTTTTTTAAAGTGACTACCGTGGACGGCGTGGAAATGGACGGCTGGATGAAAAAGCCCAAGAATTTTGACCCCTCGAAAAAGTACCCAGTCGTCTTCTACGTCTATGGCGAACCTGCCGGCACCACGGTGGAAGACAGCTACGGCTCTGCCAGCGATTTCATCTACGACGGCGACTTGGCCGAGGACGGCTACGTGCACATCAGCATTGACAACCGGGGAACGCCAGCGCCCAAGGGCCGTGAATGGCGCAAGGCCATCTACAAAAAAATCGGGCAAATCAATATCCGTGACCAAGCAATGGGGGCGAAGAAAATCCTCGAATGGCCCTTCCTCGACCCAGAGCGGGTAGCCGTTTGGGGCTGGAGCGGCGGCGGTTCCAGCACGCTGAACCTCATGTTCCAATACCCGGAGATTTACAAAACGGGCGTGTCCATTGCCCCGGTGACGAGTTCACTGCTCTACGACAATATCTACACCGAGCGCTACATGGGCCTTCCGCAGGAAAACATGGCGGACTACACCGCCGGGGCCAGCCTCACCCACGCCAAAAACCTGAAGGGCAACCTGCTGCTCATCCACGGCACGGGCGACGACAACGTGCACTTCCAGAATGCCGAAATGCTGGTCAACGAGCTGGTGAAGCACAACAAGCAGTTCCAGTACATGGCTTACCCGATGCGCTCGCACGGACTGAGCGAGGGCGAGGGCACCTTCCTGCACCTGAGCACGATGGTGAGCAATTACCTGCGGGAAAACTGCCCGCCGGGCGGGGTGGCGGGGACGAAAAAGCCGTAGTGCCAGCTTGCCTGCCGGGGCGGGTTCAGCAGTTGTCCCCGGCCTTGGCCGGGGCAGTCCTGGGCTGCTTCCGTGAAAAAGAAACAGGCCATCCGAGGGTTCTTCGGGTGGCCTGTTTCTTTTCATATCCCACGACTTTTTAAAGCTTCCTCCCTTCAACCGAATCGAATTCCCAATCACCACCACATCCGAGAAACCTCAAATAGCGCCATTCAGCTAACAGGAAAGTCATCAGCGTCGCTATGCTCAGGCTTCTTCTCTACATTTCGGTCTTGCTTGACCGCATGTTTGAAATCACTGAAAATTAGACAACCATTCGGGACAATAATACCTTTGCCCAACAGCAGCAACATAGAACATCAATATGCGACCAATTAAAGAAGTCCATTTCAACCACGAGGGGCAAGACTATTTCATCTCCCTCCCAACTGCAAGCCAAAGTACCGAACAGTCCTATCTTAATTCATTATTGGCGGATTTTGGCATCCAGCCAGTTTATCACGTCGAAGAAGACGTAAAAGGTAGGTACCTGACCATTTTGGTCAATAAATCGCTGCGAATGCTGGAAGGAACACCCCTGCCAGATGGTGTGGAACTGCGGCAGGGTACAACGGAACCTTATCTATATTTGGCAAAATGGATGGCAATCATCGCTTATGATGAGGACTGGCTGGCTGTGGTGGATGGGGTTTGGAAACGGAATAGATAATGGTTTTTCCAACACCCAGTTATGCTCAATTTTTTATACCTCATTTCAACTTCCTCCCCTTCAACCGTATCGAATTACCAATCACCACCACATCCGAGAACGCCATGAACAGCGCCATTCAGCTAACAGGAAAATTATCAGCGTCGCTACTTTCTGGCTTCTTCTCAACACTTCGCTCCTGCTTGACCGCATGTTTGATGGCCGATTTTTTTGACCATTGACTCAACTCGGAATCAGGGTCGGTTGCCTGCTCATCTATTTCCTTTTTGGTCAAACCCTTGAAGTTTTTGCTGGTAACGTGAATACTTTTTGACATGGTAGTTTTACAAAGCTATAAGGCTAATATTAAGTAGAAATTGGAAATTAATTGAAATTTAGAAATCGAAGACTCACGCAAAAAAAAATGTGGCAATGCGATGAAAATCAATGCATTGAACCATAACTTACTTGCGTGAATCTTCGATTTCCTAACTTCATAATATCAACTAATTTCAACGAAGTACTTATCAAAAATATAGCGGATATTCATGCTGCCTTCAAGAATTTACGGGCACGCACTTTGGCGAGTCGAAGTATATGCTCAAGCAGCAAGTAATCGTCCAATTCCAACTTCTCTTCGGGTGAAATGGGGCCTTCTTTTTCTTTGAAAAGCAGTTCTTCCACCCTGCGCAAAGTGTCAACACTTGGTTTGAAAGCAACTAATTATGCTGGGTTTGTTCCCGCAGCAATCATATCAATTAGTTCATCGAATGCTTTTGTTGTTACCATTGAAATGTGTTTCTGCAAATATGGCTGTCAATGCATTTTCGCTGTTTTGGGCTGGCCTAACCTTGCCCATTCCTCAACGATGAGCCTAGTAACTTCGAGAATGTTTTCGGAAGGGAGAAAATCCGGAAGGTCTTGGAGGATATGAACGACTGCTGCCCGAACGGACATTGCTGGATGAGCTTCATACAGTTCAACTATATCATCAAGCAGGATGCTTTTTTGGCCTGCAAAGTATTTTTCGGCAAAAAACACTTTTGTCTTGTTGACACCACGAAAGTTTTTCACTGCTGTTTTAAATTCGGGATGGTGGTTAGGATGCACTTCCATTTTGCTTAATCCCGGTTCAGCCTTCATCGTCTTTTTTGCAATAGCCTGTGATTTCATATCTGAGATTTGAAAGTAAAATTATCATCTTCTTTGGATTAGTTCAAACGAATCATAATCTTTTTGAGTTTGGAAAGGTTCTCGACGTCTATTTTTCCTGCCCCAAATCTCAAATTGTTCTGTCAGTGCTTCAAAATGACGCCGAAAAATGGCATTGTACAATAGCTTTCTCCTGTCGTCAACAGGTTGGATATGAAGTATGATTCCGGGGTTCCGTTCCAGAAAGTCGTATGCACATTTAGCAACAGTTGATAGCACTTTAACAAAGTCATTGTTGTTGCTAACGGCCTCATCGCTCAGTTTTCCATTTTGAACATCTCCAAATGCCAGGTTGAATTTATTTTTAACCTTGTACTGCTGAAACAATACGGCTTTTAGGATTTCGCCTTTTTGACCCCTGCTAACAAAAAAATAAACGAATTCGTTATCAGGGTGTAGGGAAGTGTGGTAAGTTTCTCCAAGCATGTTTAACGTTGTTCGTTTCAATCGTAAAGTTAAACACACGCTCGACTTGTCCAATAATTGCACAAAACTATAGCGTAAGTTAGGAGGTAACTTTGAGTTTAATGTCGTCAATTTAAGGAGAATACAATGTTGCACATCTATCATCTTGTAACCCCTCGTTTAAACGAGGGGCCAGCGTAAAACCAAAAACCACA
>JALOMF010000280.1 GCA_025455635.1 Saprospiraceae bacterium
AGCGGCACGGTGAGCATGATGACCAGTGGGTCAACGAAACTCTCGAATTGCGCAGCCAAGACCAAGAAAATCAGCACGAGGGCGAGGATGAACGCAAAACTGGTATTGCCCTGGCTCTCGGCGAACTCCCGGCTGCTGCCCGCCAGTGCAGTGCTATATGTTTCATCGAGGAGGCCATCGGCGATGCGCTGCATCTCGGCGATGCCCTCGCCGAGCGACTTGCCGGGGGCGAGGCCAGCACTGACCGTGGCGCTTTTGTAGCGGTCAAAGTGGTAAATCACGGGCGGCGAAGTCTCCTCCTTGATGCTCACGAGGTTGTCGAGCGGGATGGGCTGGCCTTGCGTGTTCCGCACGAAGATATTCTTCAAGTCGGTGGGGTCGTCCCGGTCACTGCGGGCCACTTGGCCGATGACCTGGTACTGCTTGCCTTCTTTGATGAAATAACCGAGGCGGCGGTTGGACAGGGCGAGTTGCAGGGTCTCGCTCACGTCGGCCACGCTGACGCCCATCTGGGTCGCCTTCAAGCGGTCAATTTCAATGCGCAATTCCGGCTTGTTGAACTTGAGGTCGGGGTCAACGCCTTGGAAAACGGGGCTTTGGTTGGCCTGCTCCACGAACTTGGGCAGCACTTCTTTTAGTTTTTCAAAATTGTTGTTCTGAATCACGAACTGCACGGGAAGGCCGCCCCGACGGTTGGCAGTGATGGTCTGCTCTTGGATGGGAAAAGCCTTGCCCTCGCTGAACTTTCCGAGGTTTTTGCCCACCATGTCCACGATGTCCTGCTGGCTGCGGGAGCGCTCAGTCGGCTCGTTCAGCACCACCCGCACGAAGCCTTGGTTGACGCTGCCGCTGCCAAAAAAGCCGGGCGCCGTCACGCTCATCACTACCCGGTGCTCGGGCACGGAGTCGAGCATGAACTCGGCCATGCGGTCAATGTAGCGGTCCATCCCATCGAAGCTGGTGCCTTCGGGCATGGACATTTGCATGCGGAACTGGCTGCGGTCTTCGAGCGGGGCCAGCTCCGATTTCAGCCCGCCGCCTATTTTATAAATGATGAAAAAACAGGCCAAGATGATGGGCAGGGCCATCCAACGGATTTTCATAAAACCATTCAACAGCCATTGGTAGCCGCTTTCCATGCCCGCAAAAAACGGCTCCGTCACCCGCCACAGCCAGCCGTGGTGGCCGCCGCTCATTTTCACGTTCAAAACGGGTGTAAGCGTCAGTGAAACAAAGGCCGAGATGAGCACCGCCCCAGCCACCACGATGCCGAACTCCCGGAACAGTCGCCCGACGAAGCCTTCGAGGAAAATGATGGGCAGGAAGATGACCGCAAGCGTGATGCTCGTGGCGATGACGGCGAAGTAAATCTCCTTCGACCCCTCCCGTGCGGCCTGCCATTTGTTCATGCCGCCTTCCATCTTTTTGAAAATGTTTTCGGTAACAACAATGCCGTCGTCAACGACCAAGCCCGTGGCCAGCACGATGGCCAGCAGTGTAAGTATGTTGATGGTGAAGCCAGCGATGTACATGATAAAAAACGCACCGATGAGCGACACCGGGATATCAATCAGCGGGCGGAAGGCGACCAGCGCATTGCGGAAGAAAAAGAAAATCACGAGCACCACGAGGCCGATGGAAATGAGCAGCGTCTCCTCCACCTCGGTGATGGATTGCTTGATGAACTTGACGGAGTCGAAGGCGATGTCTAGCTTGATGTCTTCCGGCACCTCGTTGCGGAGCTGGTCCAGGCGGCGGTAAAACTCATCGGAAATCTCGACGTAATTGCTGCCCGGCTGCGGCGTGATGGCCACGGCAATCATGGGCACCATGCTGCGCTTGAGCACGGTTTCCTCGTTTTCGGGGCCGAGCACGGCACTGCCGATGTCCTTCAGCCGGATGTCGCCTGCGGCGCTGTTTTTTACGATTAAATCGGCAAACTCCTCCTCGGTGTTGAGCCGGCCGAAGGTGCGTACGGTAAGCTCGGTGCTGTTCCCGGCGATTTTGCCGCTGGGCAGTTCCACGTTTTCCCTTGCCAATGCGTTGCGCACATCGGTGGGGGTGAGGCCGTAGGCGCTCATCTTGGCGGGGTCCATCCAGATGCGCATGGCGTAGCGTTTTTCGCCCCAAATTTGTACGCCGCTCACGCCGGGGATGGTCTCCAGCCGCTCCACGAGGGTGTTGTTGGCAAATTCGGTGAGCTGCAACTGGTTGCGGATGTCGCTCTCGACAATCATGGAGAGGATAGGCCCGGCGCTGGCATCGGCCTTGCTCACCACGGGCGGCCCGTCAATGTCCTGCGGGAGGTTGCGGAGCGCACCTGCTACTTTGTCCCGCACATCGTTGGCGGCATCCTCCAGGCTGATGCCCAGCTCGAACTCCACGGTGATATTGCTCACGCCCTGGCTGCTGCCGCTGGTGATGCTTTTCACGCCAGCGATGGCGTTCAGCGCCTTTTCGAGCGGCTCGGAGATTTGGCTCTCGACGATGTCGGCGTTGGCCCCAGCGTAGTTGGTGCGCACGCTGACGGTCGGCGGGTCAATGGCGGGGAAGTCCCGAACGCCGAGCGAGCGGAAGCCGAGGATGCCGAACAGCACGATGAGCACGTTCATCACGACTGCGAGGACGGGGCGGCGGAGGGAAAGTTCGGAGATAGTCATTCGATTGCGGATTTGCGATTGCGGATTTCGGATTGGGGCAAAGTAAGCGTTTGAAACAATATTGCTTGGCCATAGTTGCCCAAAGCCCCGAATCTGTGGAGAAAATTAGCCTTTCAGGAAATCAATGGGGTTGAGGTAAAACATTTTCTTCCAGCCCTGTCGGTCGGCGTCCCAGCGCCAAGGGTAGGGTAGGGCGGTCACGATGGCATAGTGCAGGTGGGGTGGCTTTCCGGCGGCATTGCCCGTGTCGCCCACCGTGCCGATGGCTTCGCCTTTTTTTACAAATGAAAATGCGCCTGTTTTGATGCTTTGCAAATGAGCGTAGTAGTGCAGTCGCCATTTCGGGCCGAGCACCAGGACGATGTTGCCGCCCATCGGGATATTGCCGCAGCGCACGACGAGGCCGCTCGTAGCCGCCACAACCGGAGTGCCTTGCTTCGCAAAAATGTCCACGCCCTTGTGGGTAATGGATTTGCCCCAGGGGTAGTACCAGAAGGAGTTGGGATTATAGTCTTTGGTGGTGGCGCCGGAGACGGGGATTGTGAAGGATTGTGGGAGGAGGAGGCCGAGGGTGAGGGTGGCTAGAATGCCTATTGTTAGTATTTTGGAAAGGCTCAATTTTGATTGGGATAAATTTGATGTTATAGTGGTATCACAAACTGTGATAGGTCATGCCACCAATAGTTTCTCAACCTCAGCCAGATTCGTAGTAATTGTCTTCGGCAATTTTTCCAGCTTTTCCTTACTCATGAGGTAGGCAGTCAATCGTTGAATGAAATCACCCGCGCTGTTAAAATTGATGCCACTTTCCACTAGCTCAATAAGCAGGTCTTTTAGCAGTTCCTTTTTCAGCAATTCGTACTGCATGACCATCGTCTTTGCCAATGGTTCGTCCTTCGCCTGCCACTCACGAAGGGCTGTTTCGGCGATTTTTAGGTCGTTTGTGATGGTGGATATTTTAACTATGGTCATAACTCAAAATTCAACTTTACGATGCCTTTCGGAAGGCCCTCCCTTGATGTTCCAAACAAGGTTTTCCATCGTTCAGCTTCTTTTAAAGTGCTATCGTAAAAACGATGGTTCCAATTAGCAACAGGTGCGAAAAAGCCATCAATGCCATAAACTTGCTTCGAGGACTTCCTCAGTTTTTCTACAAAAATAGCCTTTTTTACAATCAAATCGTAGGGTAAAAATGTGACCATGTCAATATCGCCTGGATGCTCTTTTTTTGTGACGAAGCTCCCATTAACCCATTGATAAAACGGAACCTTGAAAGTGGATTTTAATTCATCAAGGTATTTCAGGTAACGCTCAAAAAGCAGCAGCCTCTTTTGATTGTCTTCAAACCCTTGGACGAACGTTGTCAAAAAATCATCCCAAGACGACTCGATAATGTCATAGGGGGTGAGGTTCCCATTTTTATCAAAAAAAAGCATAAAACTAAATGGTTGGTCAAAGATTGGCTTTTGAATACACAACCCCCCTTTCCGCTAAATACTGGAGCACAAACTCCAAAACCCCCTCCACCTCGCCAACATACTCCGGCGGGCTAATCCCCTTCCTATCATATTTCCCATCCAGCACCAGATTGGCCACTGCCGTGCAGGTATAGCCCGTCGTGCGGGCCATGCTGATGGTGTCCGTGGCGGGGTCGTAGCGGTCGAGCAGGTCGTAGGTGATGGTGCCCTCGTCGGTGCCGAGGCTGATGCGCATGATGGTGAAATCGCCCTCGCCGGGGGCCAGTTTCCATTGCGGGAAGAGCAGCCGGGCCGTCAGGTCAACGGGGCGGATGCGCTGGCCCTTCACCTCCACTTCGTCGTAGCTGAAGAAGCCGCCAGCCCGCAGCACCCGCAGGTACTCGATGCAGCAGGGGTAGCGCAGGGTTTTTTCAATCATGTCCGGCACGTCGGGCATGGTGTGGATGAGGGAGCGGAGGCCGTCGGTGTTGAAGGCTTCCAGTGTGCCGACGCCTTGGAAATCAATCAGTTCGGGGTCGGAGAGCGCCTCACGGGTCACGAGCCTGCCGCCTTCCACGTACCTTGCGGGGCGGATATACTCCTCAATCACGTCAATCGGGGAGAAGACCGCCCGGTATTCCCACGGCCATTGCCGCACCTGCGGCAGACCGCCCACGAGGCAACGGAAACTGTTGATTTTCTGGTGTTTATGATGATGCCCGAAGATGATATTGCCCATGCCGGGCGCCACGCCGCAGTCCACGACGGCGGTCACGTTGTGCTGTTTGGCCAATTCGTCAAGGCCGAAAGCGTCTTCGGGGAAGAAGGAGATGTCCACCACGTTTTTGCCCGCTTCGATACAGGTTCTCAGGGCATTGTACCCCAAGAAGCCCGGCAATGCGCCGATGACGAGGTCATAGTCCTTGACCAGTTCTTTCAACTTTTTCGCATTGGAAAGGTCGGCCTGGATGGTCGGAATCCCAGCAGCGGCGGGCTTTTTCAGCGATTCGGCGCTGGCGTCGGCGCTGGTGACGTCGTGCTGTTTTTTGAGGTCAATGGCGATGGCGCTGCCAACAAGCCCGGCGCCGAGGACGATTATTTTGCTCATACAATTAACTGAAAATAAATTGATTGTTTACCAAATTCTTTGAACGGGATAAGCGTCAAAGGCTGAATCATCGCCCAAAATAGGAAGATTTTCTACTATTGATTGGGCTATCAAAAGCCTATCGAATGGGTCACGATGATGTAGCGGAAGCTCAGTGTATTTTATAATGTGCGAAGAAGCAATTTGCAGAAACTCAAAGCCATCATTTTCCAGCTTTTGCGCTAATTCATGGAAGGCGAATGGTATTGACAGTTTTCCAACGGTTATTTTGATGGCAATTTCCCAAAGTGATACATGGCTGACTAAAGGATTTATCTCTAGGTTTGCAATATGATTCAAGGCCTTTTTGCTCAAAAGCGGGCTTGCTTCCAAGTGCCAAATCAGGGTATGGATGTCAAGTAATAAGCGTTTCATGCCAATTACATATATTCTTTCATGTCTTCCAACGGTGCATCGAAGTCGGGTGCCATCCAGATTTTGCCTTTTAGGCTGCCGTAGCCCCTCCTCTTATCGGGCTTGGGTTCGACTTTAGCCTGTTGGTCGGGGTGTTTTTTCCCAAAAAAAGTTTGAATCACGTGCAAAACGGCCGCTTTCTGCTCATCATTGAGCAAAGAGAATTGTTGATAGAAAAAGTGGTCGGCGGTCATTGAAAAAGTTTTTGTCAAAGATAGGCCGTTTAGTTGTTTTGGCAAAATGGCCAGAACCTGATGTGCTTTTTGAGTAGTTGGATAGTCA
>JALOMF010000281.1 GCA_025455635.1 Saprospiraceae bacterium
GCCTCGAAGAGGCTGTCCAAAGTGGCGGGGGTTTTGTCTTCTTTGCTGCAACCAAAGCTGAACGCCAGCAAGGAGAGCGCCAGCAACAGCGTGTTAAAAAGCTTGATTCTTGGCATGATGGTGATGATTTTTTTAAAATGATTATAAAAATTATGGGCAAAGATATGGGCTTTAACCTTTTCTTATGAAATCCCAGATTAAACCTCGTCTTTGCTGCGCAGTCAAAGCCGCATATTTCAATTAAATTTCATCAACAAAATCAAATCACAATGAAAGCATTCGCATCCATCCTTTGCCTATTTCTTGCATTCAATTTCGGGAATGCCAATCCGCAATCCCGAGGCGTCGGGACAAGTTCCGCAATCCCAGATCCGCAATCGAACCCTCCCCGGTGGGAAAAGCTCGGCGAGCGCAAGGTCAACTTCGCCCTTGACCGGGACGAAATACTCGTGACCGCCGCCGAGGGCCGCTTCACCGCCCTGAAAATCATGGTGAAAAAAGGCCGCATCAACCTGCACAAGATGGTCGTCCACTTTGCCGATGGCTCGGAGCAGGAGGTGGAGACCCGTGACGAAATCAGGGCCGGGGGCGAGAGCCGGGTCATCAACTTGGAGGGCCGTCGCCGGGTCATCCGCAAAGTGGTCTTCGTGTATGACACCAAGAACTTCGCCGACCAGAAGGCAGAAGTGGAGCTTTGGGGCAGGCATTGATTTCACTCGAAAAACGCATGGAGAGCGGGCATGGCTACTAGCTTTGCCCGCTTTTTTTGTTTAAAAATCAGGGTCGGCAAAAAAAAATCCCCTAGCATTGTCCGAAAATCGGCAGGCCGTTCGTCTGCTGGTTTTTAACTATTTAAATCTATTTAAAACATGGCATTGCCCAATATCTTTACCCGACCCGTCGCCGACGCCGTCATCGGCCGCATCAACCAGCTCACGCCCGCCACATCGCCCAAATGGGGCAAGATGAACGCTGCGCAAATGCTCGCCCACTGCAACGTTACCTACGAAATGGCCTTCGAGGACAAGCACCCCAAGCCCGGTGTGGTCATGCGTTTTATCTTAAAAACATTTGTGAAAAAAGGAGTGGTCAACGAAGCGCCCTACCCGCACAACAGCCAGACGGCCCCGCAATTCATCATCACCGACAGCAAGGATTTTGAGAAGGAAAAACAGCGCTTGATTGGATACATCGCCAAGGCACAGGGCTTGGGCGAGGCCCATTTCGACGGGCTGGCGTCGCACTCCTTCGGTGCCTTGACCAAAACGGAGTGGAACAATATGTTTTACAAACACCTCGACCACCATTTGACGCAGTTCGGTGTGTGATAATTTGGTGTTTTAATTCGATGGTTTCAATTCGATGGTTATAATTCGATGGTTATAATTCGATGGGCTACACCCATCGCTAACATATCACGCCCTTTCAGGGCTTCCAAGTTCGTGTAGCCCTGAAAGGGCGCAATACGTTAGCGATGGGTGAAGCCCATCGAATTGAAACCATCGAATTGAAACCATCGAACCATCGCCGTATCACCGCACCACCACGACATCCCCCTTGTACAAAAACACCACATCGTCGAGGAACTCCACCTCGGCCGCCCAAGCGAAAACGGAGCCTTGCATCTCCTTGCCCCGGAAGCTGCCGTCCCAGCCGATGCCCACGTTGTTCGGCAGGAAGTCAAAGCCCTCGTACACCAGCTCGCCCCAGCGGCTGAAGACCTTGAAGGACTTCACCCGTTTCACCACCCCGCCACCGAAGACGTTGAACAGGTCGTTGATGCCGTCCCCGTTGGGGCTGAAGGCGTTGGGGATATACACGTCCCGGATGGCCACCACATCCACGAAGATGCTGTCGGAGGCCGTGCAGCCGTCCTCGGAGGTCACGGTCAGCGAGTAGCCCATCGGGTGGAAGATATAGACCCAAGGGTTCGGGCAGTCGTAGCAGGAAAGCCCCGGGGTTTGCCCCCAAGCGTAGGTCTCGGCCCCGCTCACGAAGGCGGGCTTGAGCCGAATGCTGTCGCCGAGGTAAAGGAAGGTATCCTGCCCAAGGTCTAGCACGGGGATGATGGCGGCCTCCAGCAGTACCGTCGAGTCGAGCAGGCAGCCGTTGGCGTCCTGCACGCTGAGGGTATAGGGCCCTTCGGCCAATCCCGTGAAACTGGCCGTGTCCAAGTACGGGCCCTCATTGAGGGAAAACAAGTAGGGAGGGATGCCGCCCGCAGCGTTTTGCACCGTGATGCTGCCCGTGAGCGGCCCGGCGCATACCGGGTCGTTGAACTCGGCGAACAAGGCCAGCGGATTCGGCGCTTCGAGCGTGTAGCTGGCCGTCAGGGTGCAGCCCACGTTGTCGGTGACGGTGAGGGTGTAGGGGCCTGCGGCCAGGTTTTGGGCAAATGCAGTGGCTGCCCCGCTCGACCATGCGTAGCTGTACGGCGGCAGGCCGCCCGTGGCGCTGGCCAGCAGCGTACCATCGGCCCCGTCGGCGCAGGAGACATTGAAGCCGCCGCCGTACACCGATGGCTCGGTGTCCACGTCGAGGGGGGCGGGCTGGCCCACGTCGGTGAGCAGCACCCGGTCATTGCCGAAGGCATCTTGGATATTGATGACATAAGGGCCGACGGGCAGTCCGCTCAGGGTTTCGGGCGTGTTTATCCCAGTGATGGAGCCATTGCCGCTGGGGCCGGGCTGGCCGAGGCGGTACCAGTCGTAGGTGAAGGGCGGGGTTCCGTCGTCCACGCTGAAGGTGATGACGCCGTCGGAGCCGCCGTAGCACCGCACTTGGCTGGCGCCGACGGTGGCCTGTATTTCACAGATAATGACAAAAAGGTCGAGGTTCACGGTGCTGTCGCAGCCGAGCCAAGTGGTCAGGTTTTCTTGGTAAATGCCCGTGGTGGTGTAGGGATTGCCACCGACCCAGAGCGTGTCGCTGTCGCAGATATTGAGGTCGAGGATGGTCGTCTCGTTTGGCGCAGCCGAAATAGTGACCTGGATGACGCTGTCGCAATCGGCGGGGGTGTTGTACACAAATTCGTAGAAACCGGGCAGGAAAAGCACGGTATCGGCCACGGCAAAGCCTTCGCCGCCGCAGAGGTTTTCGACATAGACCGTGGGTGCGATGCTTTCGATGGTGACGGTCTGGCAAGTGGGCGTTGACTCGTCGCAGACGTTGCGGGCCTTCACGCAGAGCTGGTAGCTGCCCTCGGCGGGCCAAGTGTAGGTAAAGGAGGTATCGGTATCGAGCAGGACGCCGTTCACCCGCCAGTCGTAGAGTGTGGCGCCGTAGAGGCTGGGCGTGGTGTAGGTGAGGCTAGAGCTGGGGCAAGCCTCGAACACGCCCGTGATGGGGCCGCTGGCGTCGAGCTGTGGCACTTCGGTGCTGCCCTCCACCACGTTGATGGTGTAGTCGCAGATGTCGCCGCCGTTGCCGTCCATCACGAAGTAGTAGTATTGGCCGATGATTAGTGGCACGGTGGTGACGAAGTTCTGGGTGGTGTTCGGCAGTATTTCGCCATCGCAATTGGTAATCAACTCGAAGTTTTCGCAGTCAAGGCTGTAGTAGATGCCGACCTCCAAGCCATTGTTTTGGCCGCCGCCGCCACCGCCATTGCCGTTTTGGCAGTTGGAGACGCTGACGGAAAGCGTGAGGTCTTCGCTGGAAGCCTGGAAGGCAATCCACTGGGCGTTGTGGACGGTCGTGGTGCAAAAGCCGGGCGGCACTTCCCCGTCCGCGGTGTTGGAGTTGCGGCCCGTGAAGCCGTCAATGTCGCAGACGACGCAGGCTTGGTCGCAAAAAGAGGTCATAAAGGCGGGGCTGCCGCAGGGGGCGGGCTGGGCAAAAAGCAGGGTCGGCAAAAAGGCCAATGCGGCGGCCCAAAGAATCGTTTGTTTTTTCATTAAGCTAGATTTCGTCGCTAAGTAACGGCGCAAGTTATGGACAAACTTGTGGAGGTGGGGGTTTTGTCGGAAAGGTTGCATGGGTTTTTGCCTAAAGCTTTTCACTAATTTGTCAACAGTAACAGTGTTTAAAATTAACAATATATTATGCCTCCGGGGCGAGGAAGTGACGTTGTATGCTTGTCTTGTTCATCAAATCTAATTCACCACCTAACATTCTAACCTATGCGCATCCAACATCTTTTTGCAACCGCCATCCTTCTTTTTGCATCCTGCAAAACACCGAACATCGCCATCTCCGAAGACCTCAAGGCCAATTCAGCGGTCATGGAGGTGAAGGGCAGGCAGGGTTTTCAGTTCAACCAAGTGATACGCTACGGCACGTTTAACACCGACAAGGTAAAGCGGGGCTGGGCAAATCACGAGGAGCTTGCAGTCGGCATCAACCGATTTGTCGCACGGTTCCAGAAGGCGTCGCAGAAGCTCAGTTTCGCCCAAAGCACCCCCGACGGGCAAAGGGCCGTGGTGCTGGCGGTGAGCAAGTTCAAGAACCAAGAGATTGACCTGTTGGAGGGCTATCTTTCCATTCCGTTCAAGTTCGAAAATGCCTTTGCTGGCACGGTGATTTCTGACGACAACGAGGACAACCCTTGGGATTTCGTCATCCATAACCCTGATGCGAGCCTGCCCCGTGATACCGACAGTGGCTTGGCCCGCAGCGCCACAGGGGAGGAAATCTTCATACGGGCCATTAAGAAAATCGAGGGGCAGGGCAAATGGTCGTCTTTTGACAACTACGGTTTCGAGTTCCTCCACGAGGGCAAGGCCATCGCTGCGGTCTCGACGCTCAACAACGGCAGGGTCTGGATTTCAAAGGACCTTGACCCTGCGATGAAATTGGTGGTGTCGAGCATTTCGACCTCGCTGCTGCTGCGGCACGATTTGGGGGAGGGGTTTTCGAATTGAGGGGGGAATCAGGCTCGTGGGCGTGCACAGCCCCATGAGCCTGATTTTCTAAGAAAAAGGAAAAACTAGGGGCTGTATTTATCCCCCTGAAATCCAAGCAAATCCTTTTACCCGCATTCAACGCACCCGCTCCCGCCACCCATCCCAAACCCGTGCCGAGGCCGGCAATGCTACCATAACGTGCAAGCCCGCCAGCAGCACGGCGCCCGGCAGCAGGTTTACCACGAGGGTTTGGAAAACAGCGAAATTGGCAAGGCCATCGAACCCCGGCACGATTTCGATTCCCGTGGCCGAATAGTCGAGCTTCATGGACAAAAAAGCCGCAATCGTGGCGAAGTGGAAGCCATTGACAAACAAATGCAGGATGTACTCCCAACGGGGCAAGCCGCCCATAGAGGCCCGGCTGTCCTTTTCCACGAAGGCATCCCAGCCGAGCACGGCTATGTCCGCCGTTACCGCCGCCAAGCCGATGTAAAAACAGGTTTCGCTGTTTTGTGCCAAAAAAAGGAAATAGCAGATGACAGGGAACAGCACCGCCCTTAGCGTGTGGGTCAAATGCTCCGTCTTGCTGTCGGGGTGCTGGTACAGCCTGTACTTGAAAATATGGAGGTAAAAGCCGTCGAAAACGGCCAAGATGGCGAATAGGGCCAGCGAAATAGTAGTGATGAGCATTGCAGCTTCCATGTGACAAGTGTTTTGAATGAAAGCGCAAAAATGGCCGCCCTGCTGGGGCGTTTCATAGGACAAATGTCCTCAAATGTCCTTGGCCACCTCCCGGCGGATGCGGCTCAGGGTGCGGCGGGTGATGCCAAGGTAGGAGGCAATCTCGGCGACCGTGGCCGTGTGGAGCACCTTGGGGGTCTCATGCAGCAAGCGCAGGTATTTTTCCTTTGCCCCTTCGTTGTTCAAAACGCTGGCGTACTGCTCCATCTTCAGGTATTCGCGCTCCAACAGCCTTAGGGCGAGTTCCTTCCAAATAGGGCTTTTTGCCAGCAGCGACTGAAAATCATCGTGGCCAATGACCAGCAACTCCGTGTCCTCGATGGACACCAGCCCCAACTCGGTTGGCACTTGCTGCACGAAACTGCGATAGGC
>JALOMF010000282.1 GCA_025455635.1 Saprospiraceae bacterium
CCCGGGCGTCCCGAAACACCGGGTTTTTATAACCCCACCTCCCGATTCTCATCGGGACGTTGGTGACTACTATCAATTTAAAATGCGTTCATCTAAAATATAAACAGCAAACTGTGGACGAAAAGAAACTCCTTACCTACTATGACAAGGCGATAGATTTCGCCATCACCTTTGCCCCGAAGCTGGCCGGGGCCATCCTCATCCTCGTCGCTGGTTTTTGGTTGGCAAAAAAGCTGGCCAACCTCTTCGCCCTCTCGCTCGAACGGGCCAAGTTCAGCAAGGAAGTGGCGCCTTTCCTCGTGTCGTTTGCGGGAGCGGCCATGAAGGTCATCGTGTTGCTGGCGGCGGCGAGCATCATCGGCATCGAGACGACGAGCATCGTGGGCATACTGGCGGCGGCGGGCTTCGCCGTGGGTTTCGCCTTGCAGGGCAGCCTCAGCAATTTTGCCGCAGGCATCCTCATCATGGTGTTCAAGCCTTATAAAATGGGCGACATCGTGGAGCTGGCGGGCAAGTTCGGCAAGGTGGAGGACATCCATATTTTCAACACCATCCTCGTGACGCCGGGCCTCAAGACGCAGATTGTACCCAACGGCAAAGTCATTGACGGCACCATCACCAATTTCAGCGCAAAAGGCGCCATCCGCATTGAACTGAACGTGACCATGCCCTACATGGAGAGTTTCCCAAGGATAAAAGAAGTGCTACTGAATGCCTTGGACTCCGTGCCGCTCGTGCTGAAAACGCCTGCCCCGGAGGTGGGCATCGAGCGCTTCGACAGCCACAACATCCTCGTGGCCGTGCGCCCATACGTGCTCCCCGACGACTACTGGAACGGCATCTTCGAGGTACACCGGGCCGTGAAGACGGCTTTCTACGAAAACAAGGTGAACGTCGCCTACTCGGACGGGGTAGAGCTGGGCACGATTGGCGCTTGAGGCGGGAATTGGTTGAATTGGGCAAATTGGTTGAATTGGGGCAGGGCCTACCCTAGTTCAACCAGTTCAACTAATTCAACCAGTTTTCCTCACCCATGCAGCACCAGAATCGGCAGCTTGGTGTTCAGCACCATCGCTTTGGTCACGCTTTTGTGAAAAAGCTGCTCCCAGAAGTTGCGGTGCGGGCAAACCATCACCACGAGGTCAATGCCGTGCTGGATGGCGTAGTCGTTGAGGCTGTCCACGACGGAGGCGCCTTCGATTTTGGTGAGGTTGAAGGCAAAAGAGGGGTCTTCGCCGTTGAAAAGTATTTTGAAAAGGCGGTTTTCAATCTCCTGATAGCTTTTTGTTTCGCCTTCCTCTGCCACGTGCACGAAGTGGATGTCGGCATCGAAGGCATTGGCCACGTCCACGAGCTTGTGCAGGGTGGGGCGCTCGGCGGCTTCGTAGTTGCTGGCATACATGATGTGCTTGAAGCCCTTGAACTTGACGCCTTGCGGCACGAGCATCACAGGGCTTTCTGCCCGTTGCGTGACGTTGGTGGACACGCTGCCGAAGAGCTTCTCCATGAAGCCCCGCTCGCCCGTGCTTCCCATCACCATCATGTCCACGTCTTTTCGTTTGGAGATTTCCAGCAGTTCGTCCACGGCGAATCCTGTGATGACTTCTTGGGCAACCTCAACGGGCACTGCCACGTTGCCGGAGTTGCCACCAGCTTCGTTCAGCTCACTTTTTACAAAGTTTTCGAGCCGTTCTTTGGCGAAGCCAACTCCGTCCAAGAAACTGTTGTTCAACCAGTTGCTCTCAGGGTCAAACTCTGGGTGGTAGATGTGCACGGCCTTTACTTTGCCACCCTGTAACGCTGCCAGGTCGAGTGCGAACTGGAACGCACCCTTGGCGGCAGGCGAAAAATCGGTAGGAACGAGGATGTTTTTCATGGCAAATTGTTTGAAAGCACCTTGCGCAAAGGCATTGAGCAGGATTTTCAAATCCTCGGTGGGCGGCACCAGTTTCTGTAGAACCACGGTGCCGTCCACCACCAGCGCAGGTATGCCGTTGATGCGAAAACGCATGAGTTGTTCCATCCCAGACACGCTCTCCACGGCCACCCTCATGCCCAATGAGCCGAGTGCCTCAAGCAAGTTGAAACGGAGTTGGCGGGTCTGCACACTATCCGCTATGCCTAGGATTTGAATTGTATTCATGCGTGCTGAACGTGTGGGGTTTAGTGCATTTGGGCCTTTTTGTAGTTTTCGAGCGGGATAGGCTCGCTTTCTATCGCCTTGATGATGTCGAAAGTGGTCACGATGCCCACCAGTTCGTCGTTGTCCACCACGGGGATGGCGTGGAAACGGTTCACCAGGAACACATCCAGCGCCGTGCGGATGGGGTCGGTGCTCTCCACCTTGGCCAAGCCCTTGGTCATGATTTCCTCCGCCTTCCAAGAACGCAGGCGGGTCTCGTCAATGAACTTGTCCATCTCATTGGTCTTGAAGCCGCGCAAGAAGTGCAGAAAGTCCGACTTGCTCACGATGCCCTCGATGTGCTTGTATCGCACGACGGGGATGTGGTGAATCTTGTTGTTGTCAAAAATTTCCTTGACTGCCATGAGGCTGTCGTCGGGGTTGACGGTAAAGAGCTTTGCCGTCATGATGCTGGAGATTGGTGCTAGGACGTTCATTTTTCATTCTTTTTTGCTTCGCAAACACGGTGGAGGATGTTAAAGCCACAAATCGTGTCCTTGTCGCTGTGATAGGTTGTCTTTCGAGGCAAAGTTGCGGCCAATACAAGGGGCGGGCGATGACTTTTGTCACCCTCCAGTCGTGATAAAACGCATTTGGCCAGACGGCCTAACTTTGGTACTTTGCAGCGTTTAAGCCACGCCATGATTTGCTAACTATTTGAAAATCAGTGTGGTCGAAGAAAATCACATCGCATTGAAGAAACAGTTTCCGCACAGCAGCCTGGAAGAAATGGTGGCGTATTTGGAGGCAATCCTCAGTACAGCCATTGATGCCATTTTCACCATCAATGAACGTGGCATCGTGGAAAGCATGAACCCGGCTGCAGAAAAGCTCTTCGGCTACACCGCCGACGAGGTGCTCGGGAAAAATATTTCAATGCTCATGCCCATGCCACATCGCCACGACCACGACCGCTACATTGGCAGGTACATCGAAACCAACCAGCCCCGCATCATCGGCATCGGGAGGGAGGTGCCGGGGCTTCGCAAGGATGGTACGGAGATTCCGCTGCGGTTGGCCGTCAGCGAGACGCAGGTCGGGGGCAGGCGCATTTTCACGGGCATCATCCACGACCTCACGGCCATGAAGCAGGCACAGGCCGAAATCAGCAAGCTGAACGAAGACCTGGAGCAGCAGAACGAGCGGCTCGAAATGAAGGTCGCAATGCGCACCGAGGAGCTTTCGGAGGCTGTGAACCGCCTACTGAGCGTCAACCAGCAGCTCATCCAAGAGGCCGAAGAGCGCCGTGCCGCCGAGGAGGCGCTCCGCAAAAGCGAAGAGGAACTCATCAAGGCGTTGGTGAAAGAAAAACAGCTCAACGAACTCAAGTCGAGGTTCGTGAGCATGGCCTCGCACGAGTTCCGTACCCCGTTGAGCACCGTGCTCTCTTCAGCCGACCTTGCCGAGGCATACACGGGCGGCGCAGAACACCAAGAGAAGCGGAGCAAGCATTTGCAACGCATCAAAAACGCCGTGGGCACGCTCACGGGTATCCTCAACGACTTCCTCTCCTTGAGCAAATTGGAGGAAGAAAAAGTACATGCGCAGGCAGTGGCCTTCAAGCTCTCCGATTTTTGCGAAGAAGTGGCCGACGAGATTCATGGCCTGCTGAAGCCCGGCCAAACGCTGATTCAAGTACACGAACACTGCGACGAGGAGGTTTTCTTGGACAAAAAAATCCTGAAAAACATCATCTACAACCTCGTGTCCAATGCCAGCAAGTACTCCGACGCAGGCAAGCCCATTCATTGCAGGATAAAAGTATTGGATGGCTCACTTTACTTAGATGTGGAAGACCAAGGCATCGGCATCCCCGAAGAAGACCAGCCGCACCTGTTCGAGCGGTTCTTCCGGGCGCACAACGTCGAGAACATCCAGGGCACTGGCCTCGGCCTGAACATCGTGCGGCGGTACTTGTCGCTGATGGGCGGCCATATTTCCTTTAAAAGCACACCGGGCAAGGGCACTGTTTTCAGCATAAACATTCCACTGAACAGTGGCCAAAGCCCTACGGTGTAGGCTTGGGACCCACGGCTTTTTTTAAGCTTCATTTCGTTAAAAAATCAGATATGAAAAAAATACTAATCATTGAAGACAACCTGGAAGTCCGGGAAAACCTTCAAGAAATCCTAGAAATCTCAGGCTACCAAGTTTCTGCTGCCGAAGACGGCACCGTGGGCGTGGAGTTGGCCACGACCGAGTTCCCCGACCTCATACTCTGCGACGTGATGATGCCCAAGCTCGATGGCTTTGGGGTGCTCAACATCCTCAGCCACCGCCCCGACACCTCCGACATCCCCTTTGTTTTCCTGACGGCAAAAACCGAAAAAGAAGACTTCCGCCGGGGCATGAACCTCGGCGCCGACGACTACGTCACCAAGCCATTTTACAAGGACGAACTACTCTCCGTGGTGGAAACCCGGCTGAAAAAAAGCGAGCGGCTCAAGAAATTCAACCGCACTGAAGAGGGCCTCACAGGCTTCATCAACGAGGCTAAAGGCTACGAAGAATTGAAAAAACTCTCGGTGGACAAGCGCAGCAAGGACTACAAAAAGCGGGACACGCTCTTCGAGGAGGGCGACACGCCACGTTACCTATATTTTATTGGAAAAGGACAGGTCAAAATCTACAAGACCAACGACATCGGCAAGGAGTACATCATCAATATCCGCAATGCCGGCGAGTTCATCGGCTACACGGCCCTCATCAAGAACGAGCCTTACAGCTTCTCCGCCGCCGCACTGGAAGACACCACGGCGACCCTCATCCCCAAGGAGGACTTCCTGAAACTGCTCCATGCCAACCGGGACGTGGCCAGCCGCCTCATCAAGATGCTGGCCGACAACGTGGCCGAGAAAGAGGAGCAACTCCTCCAACTGGCCTACAATTCCGTGCGCAAACGGGTGGCCGAGGCCGTGCTGCTGCTCCACGACCGCTACACGAAGGAGGGAAAACAGGACATTCAAATACTCAGGGAAGACTTGGCCCACATCGTCGGTACGGCCAAGGAGAGCGTCATCAGAACCCTCACCGAGTTCAAGGAGGACGGCCTGATTGAAATCAAGGATGGGGCCATCCGAATCGTCAATAAAAAGAAACTGGAAGGGTTGCCGACTTAAAAGGTATGGAGGCTTGGAGGTGTGTAAACACGGCCATATCTCCAAGCCTCCATACCTCCCCATGCCTCCTAAGCCTGTAGGTAAACCACGAATTTTTCCTTAAAAAACTCCTCTTCGAAATAATCGGAAACGGGGGTCGTCTCCACGTACTCGCCCTTGGGCAGGGCCTTTATTTCCGCTCGGATGTTGCCGCCCTTGAGGGCAATCAAGCCATTGGGCATTGGGTGCGATTCCTTGGGTTTCAGCAGCCGGGGCATCGTCCAAGTGCGCAGTAGGTTCAGTTCCGCCACGGCCCTCGTCACCACGAAATCGTACCGGGCATTTTTCAGTTCCTCCGCCCGCATTTGCTGCGCCTTCACGTTGGTGAGGCCGAGCTGTTCGACGACGTCCTGCACCACTTTTATCTTTTTCAACATGCCGTCAATCAAGTGAAACTGCACATCGGGCATGAGGATGGCAAGTGGGACGCCGGGGAAGCCACCGCCCGTGCCCACGTCCAGAATCTCGGCGCCGGGCTTGAACCTCAGCAGCTTCGCAATGGCCAGCGAGTGCAGCACGTGCCGTTCGTAGAGGTTGTCAATGTCCTTGCGGGAAACGAGGTTCACCTTGGCGTTCCAGTCCCGGTAAATGGCCTCCAACGCCCCGAAG
>JALOMF010000283.1 GCA_025455635.1 Saprospiraceae bacterium
TTGGCGTCCGTTGGTTTTTGCTGCAAGTTCAGCGTGCAGGCGTAGTTGATTTTTGCGGTGGTAAAACTGGGGTCGAGGGCGATGGCCAGCATGAAATTATTGAGCGCCTTGTTCAGCAGGTTCATCCGCTCCAGTTTTTGCGACAGCGACAGTTCCTTTGGGCCACGGGATTTTTCGATTTTCTTCAGCAGCGTGGCGGCATCCAGCTCAATCGGATAAACAAAACGGTCAGTCTCTGGCAAGTAAAATTCCATCGCCTGAAACAGGTACAAAACACCGAGGTTGTTGTACACTTCCCGGCCTTGGTAGTATTGGAGGATGTACTCGTAATTGGTGATGGCCATGTCATGCCGGCCCGCCACGAGCAAGTAATTGGCGGTTTCATAGAGGTCAATGAGCCTGTCCGTGATTTCGAGCACGTCCTTGGCGGTGCGGGTGCGCTCCTCCAGCGGCGGGTAGCCCTTGATGATTCGGCCAATCAGCCCGTAGCCTTCATAAAGCTTGGGCAGGAACTTCGGGATGACCGGGGACAGCCGATAGCCCGCCAAATAGGCCGTGAAAACGCCGTTGATGTCGGCCACTTTTTCCGATTGTACGTCGGCTTCAAAATACTGGTCGTAGGCGAGGAAATTGGTGCCAGCCTTGTTCTTTTTGGCCGCTTTGTAAAAAGCATGGGACAACTCGTGGGCCAGCACAAAAGCCAGTGCAGCACTGGAATCCTTGCCCATGCCTTGGCAGATTTTGAAGGTTTTGTCATCCAAAACCACCGTGTTTTTTGAGTAAAAATAGGCCGCTCCCCGCTTGTTGTCGAAGCTGTATTCAAACTTTGGCTTCTTCACATTGAACTGGCCAGCGGCTTGGTACAGCTCATCAAAAATCCGCTTCGCAATGGCCGGAACACGGGCAGGTGCCTTGTTGCCAAAGGCAGGCAACACCATTGCGCAAGCAAGCAACACCCATGCAATTTGCTTCCATTTTGTCATAATTGGTGGTTTTACGGATGAAGAAAACAAATTGTAACGGTTTGTAGTGATGAAGCTTGTAATGGTATTATCCCTACCATCCAAGGGGCAGCGCCCCGAAAAATTTGTAGCAGGTAATTTGCCCATTGTGTTAAAGGGGCAGCGCCCCGAAATATCGTTGTGGAATATTCCGGGGCGCTGCCCCTCGGTGCCGGGGTTCTATAGAAAGCTACAAATATTGGGGGGCGCTGCCCCTTTTTTGACAAAAAATAGGACATCTTGGTATTCACCACAACCATACAATACTGGTAAGAAAAAAACTGTCAATGCCCAATCATTTGCAATATCCCCTGCGCCGATTGGCGGTCCTTGCTTTCGGGGTTATTGGCGAGGCTCGTGAAGATTTCCTCGGCCTTGGGGAAGCCGCCGTCCACCTTGAAATAGCAGAGGCCGAGGTACCACATCGCCGACAGTTGGAAGGCGGAAGCTTCGTTTTGTGAAACAGGCTCCAGCACCTCCACGGCACGGGCGTAGCGTTCTTCGTTGAGGTGTCCCATGCCGAGGTAAAACTGGGCAGTGTCGTTGGCGGGGTGGCGCACGAGGAAGCTGTCCAGTGCGACGGTCGCCTCTTTGTACTTGCCCGCATCGTAGAGGACAAGAGCGGCTTTCAGGCTGTCCTGCGCCAAAGAATCGGGGGGCAGCAGGCCCGCACCGCCGAGGATGTCCTTGATGAGGGTCGTCTCCGGCTTGAAATTGGCAGCGAAGATGGCGACGGTGTCCACGGTGGCTTTTTCCCGGAAGAAGCCCCAATAAACCAAGCCCAGCAGCACGATGGCTGCGGCAGCGATTGACATTACTTTTCTCATGGCAAATGATTTTGTTGTTTTGGCCGAGCCAATGGGAACGACCTTGGCCTGCTGAAAAAACCGTTGGTCCGATGCGGGTTGCTGGCCATTTCCGCTTCAAAAACAGCCCGCTCCGCTTCGGTCATTGAATTTGATAAATACTGGTGAATGCGTTCGGTGTATTCGTTTATTTCCATGAAAATGAGATGCTACAGGTTTTTAAAAATGGGTGTTGCCTTCACGAGTTTGCGCAGGTATTCGAGGCAGCGGAACTTTTTTACCTTCACGAAAGCCTCCGTGTAGCCGGTCAGTTCAGCGATTTGGGCATGGCTGAGGCGCTGATAGAAAGCGTAGGTAATCACCGTGCGACAGTCGGCTTCCAGCTTGTTGAGCTGCTCGTTCATCAGGTTGAGCAGGGCGTCTTTTTCTTCGTGCGAAAAGCCATCTGTGGCTTGGTCTGGCTGCTCCGCAAACACGAACTGTTGCTGGTCAACGCTGATTTCGGGGCTGGCCTTGCCGATTTTTTTCAGGTAAATATTGCGGGCGATGGCGTAAAGATAGGTACTGGCCTTGCTGGAGAGCGTGAAGCTTGGTTCCCGCAGTTTTTTCACAAAAACAAAAAGCGCCTCTTGGAAAACATCCCTAGCATCGTCGGTGCCGCCCCGGTACTTGAGCACCATGTCTTCCACCATGCGGAAATAGCGCCTGTAAAGCTCCTCGAATGCGCCCGGCGAGCCGCTGCGCAGTTCGGCCACGAAATCGTTTTCAATTGGTATATCTTGCATAAATGGATTTTAGTGTTCCTTTTCGCTCAAAGTTAAAAAGCCCCGGCATAGTTTTTAGCCGGGGGCTTCCAATGGTTAGCTACGAAAAGTAAAACCCGAAAATAACAAGAAAAACTCGGAAAATATCTTACTAAAAGGATGCAGGCGGGGTGCTGTATCACCTCCCCTTCAATACCAACTCATAATTGCCGTATCCTTCCAAACTACTGAAAACTGTCAATGAACCTGCTTCCCTGATTTCCAACTTGGCCCCAGCCTCCATGACGATGCTGTTGGCTTCTTGGCTGCCCGTTTCGATGACGGGATAAATGCCCGAACCCGTGGAAACATCAGGGATGATAACATCCTGAAAAGCATCGGGCACGCTGCCCTTGCTCCAGTTTTTTGGGCAGTCCCAGTTGGCCGTTTTGCCCGGGGTGCCTCCCCTCCAAATATTGGTGCTTTGCGTCTGTGCTTGGCTGAAATTAGCGATGCTTATGATGCAGATTATAGCGATGATGATGCTCGTGTATTTCATTGTTTCGAGATTTAACGGTGATTGAAATGGTTGTTTCATGCACATTTATACTCGAACCGGGAAGGGGTTATCAGTGGTTGGGATTTTTTTCAAAAAATATTTGGCCGCATTTTATGCGCATCCAACAAGTTGTTGAATGCCTGATTTTGTTGGTATTCCGACCATGCGTCATCGTATTTTATCACCCATTTATAGTTGAATCCATCTTCCAGGGTTTTCTTGAGCCAAGCCAATGCAGCCGTTTGGTTGCCAGCTTTTGCAGCGAGGCGGGCGAGGGTGTAATGGTTCAGTTGGCGCATATTTTCAGGTTTTAGTGCGATTTCGGCTTCGTAAAAACGGATGGCCTCCTCGTAGCGGGCTTGGTACATGGCCAGCTTGCCCCTGATTTCGTTCAGGCCCGGCGTCGGCTCGAATTTGATGTTGTCGGCCTTGGTGAGCAGCGAGTCGGCGTCCACAAACTTGCCCGAAAGTGCGTACAAATCGCCCAGTTGCATCCGCAGTGGGAGGTTGATTTGGCCATTGCGGAGCAAATCCTCCAGCACGGGTATGGCTTCCTCGAACTGGCGGTTGTGGTCATAAATATCCACCAGCGAGTGCTTGGCGGCCACCATCGTGGAGTCCAAGCGAAGGGCCTCTTTGAAATGGGAGATAGCTTCGCTTGAATACCCATAGGTTTGCCCAACCCGCTCACGTATGTGCGCCATTGCTGGGTAAGCAATATCGAGTGCTATGATTTGCTCAAAATAATGTGCGCCTTCCCAATCGCTGCCATGTTGGTTCCGGTAGGCACCCAAGCGGTATAGCCAATCTGCATTTTCAGGAAATTGCTCGACCATTTTACGGTAAAAACTATCCAGTTTATTTTTATAATTTACAAATAAAGCCTCATATTCCAACAGCCATTTCTCTTGCTCTGGATAGCGTTTTTGAACGCTTAATAAATCGTCCATACGCTCATAAATATCCTTGGCCAATGGTGCAGGCGCAGGGTTTTCCATTAATAATTCCGCATAAAGTTCTTCTTCCTCCAAGCGGCGATGCTGCTTGATATATACATCTGCGAGGTGCAGCTTCAGGGCAGGTTCGATAGGGCGCAGTTTAAGCAGTTTAAGCAGTGCCAATTCCGCTTCTTCGTAATGCTGGAGATGATATAGCGAGCGACCGAGGTATTCATAAACTTCTTTATTTTCAGTATTAAATTTAAGCACGCCCCGCAGGTAAAACGCTGCCCGGTCATAATTATCTAGATTGAAATAATATATACCTCTTTTCAGAAACTCCTCTTCAGTGCTGGGTTCTTCCATAAAAAAAACCATCACCTTACCTGCGGCAATATCCTTCTCGAAACCGGGAGGTCCTGGCGCTCCATCAACTTCGAAACCCTCATTCGATGCAGGTACCCTCTTATCTTTCAGCTTTTCCGCTTCGTTAAAAAATCCATTGGCCTCTGCATATTCCGTCCGCAATATCATCAGGTAGCCCATTCTCATATAAGCAGTGAATAACTGGTCGTCCAGCGTAATGGCTTGCCGGAATGCCCGTTCCGCTTTAAGGATATGATGGTTATCCAACCAGGTATTGCCAAGGTTGACATAAGCACCGGGATAATCTGGCTTTAGTTCAACGGCCTTTTCGGCAGATTCCTTCGCTTTCTCCAAATGCCCTTCCCTGCGATAGATAATAGTCAAGTTGGAGCGGGGAATGGCCCAGTTCGGTGCCAGTTCCACGGCTTTTTCAAAATAGTACTGGGCACTGTCCAGCTTGTTTTCCCGAAGGTAAAGCAAACCTATTTCATTGTGGATATATGGTGCCCGGTCGTCCAATGCCAAGGCCTGTTTTTGCTTGCGCAATGGTGCATCTTTATCAATGCCGGGGGTGCCCATTTGGAGCTGCAAACGGTCACAGACACCCTCGAAATAATGGAATTTCACTTGCAGCCGGGAAGCAAGCGAGAAGTCAGGCCCAGCTAGTACAATGGCCGCTTGCAGCATCCTTGGGTAGTGGACGTACTGCATCGCCAAGTCCTTGAACTGCCGCTGCACGAGTTCACTGGCATCGGCACGGAGGTAGGCGTTGAGTGCCTCCTGCGCCCGGTCGTGCAGCTCCACCACGAGCTGCATGGCCAGTTCTTCGGTCAGTTTCGGGTCTTTTTTGGCTTGCCGCAAGAGCTTGGAAAATTCGTCGTCCCCAGTGCCCAAATTTTGCGAAGCCAAGGTTTTTGAAAAATAATCCAACAGGGTTTCCTTTGATTTCAATGCTTTTTCAAATGCTGGGGAAAGCACGATGGACTTGAGGTCTGCCGAATTCAGGTAATAATCCAGCGTGGCTTCCGTAATCGGGATGGCCACGATGGGCGCCAAAATTAGCTCCGGTGCCATGACCGACGTGGCCACATCGGGAATGGCCATGTCCGCTTCCTCCAAACGAGTGTTGGAAGCGCCCTTCGCTACATCGCCGGCCATGTCCGCATCGGCGTCCCTGCCCGACCTGCCCGTGGAGGTCAAATTGAGGTTTGGTGAACTGGCGGCGACGGCGTCCGCTGCCTGGCTGCTAGCCACTTCTGCGGCCAAGGCGAACAGCTCCTGCTCGTCCACTTTGGCCAGCGCAAATGCCCGGTCGCCCATGAAAACGGGCGTTTGCGGCTTGGCCCCATTGAACCTCGAAATGGAGTTCTCGATATTGTCCTCCACGTACCGCTCGACCTCCTTGAGGTTCACCACGAAGTCCTTGCTACCGCCATCGGCCAAGCCTTTCAGCCCATTTACGAAGTGATAGGAAAACAGGCCCCGGCCACCGCCCCATCTGGGGTCTTCCTGCGATTCTTGGTCGTATTTGCAGGCCATGATGCGGATTTCGTTCTCGGTCTGCTTCGCCGCCTCCCGCCCGGTCAGGTTCGTTTTGTCCTTGTCTAGCTTGCCCGCATGGCAGGCATCCAGGATGATGATGACCTTCGATTCACGGTTCGTGGACAAGCGAATCACCACATCGTCGAGGTCTTCGACCCGCACGGCATTGTTCCGGTAAAGGCCCGACGGGGTATTGTAGGCCATCAGGTAGCCCCGTTCTTTCGGTGTTTCGACGTCCACTTTTCCATGCCCGGCATAGTAGATGATGGCCCGGTCGCCTTTCTGGGTCTCCTTTTTCAGCCATTCCAGCCCTTTGTCAATGGCGCCGAGCGTGGCCTTTTCGTTGGTCAGCAGCACGATGTTTTCCTTCGGCAATGCCCCGCCCGACTTCGACCGCAGGTATTCATAAAAAACCTCGGCGTCCCGGTGGGCGAAGTTCAGGTCGCCAATGCCGCTGTCCGCATATTTTGAAATGCCGATGACCAGCGCACGGGTAATGCCGCTCTCGTCGCTGTTGAAATCCAATAGCGGCGACCCGCCACGTTCTGATGGGTTTTGCTGCGCAATGGCCGAGCCACTGGCGAGGAGGAATAGGACGAGGATGGAGTATCTCATAACCCAAGTTTTTTTAATCAAAATCCAGCGAATAACTATTTAATCCAACAGCTTTCCGAAAGTTGTGAACTTTCGGAAAGCTGTTGGATTAAATAGTTATTCCTTAGTTTAATAGCGCATATTCGTGGAATTACCCTATTTATAAATCGCCCACCTGACCAACTTCCCCGCCCCATCGAACTGGAAAATCAGCCCGCTGAAATCAGTGGCGTTCTTGTAGCGCAGCATCGTCCCGCTGCCGAGGTTGACCCTTGCCTGCGGTTCGCCATATTTTTCCACCACTTTGGCTTGGGGGTCGCCCAATTTGATGCCCTTGGCGCTCGCCTTGCCATAGCCCGGCCCCGTCATTTGCAAAAAAGTGTCCTTGGTTTGCTTATTGCCGCCGCTGCCGGTCGTGGCAGAATTGGCAAAGACAGTCGAGGAAGCAAACGATTTGGCGACCAGCGTGATTTTATACTGTTCACCGTCAGCAATCTGCCCCCTGACGTCCGTTTTAGTCAGCTTGATGCTAGAAAATGGCAGGTCGTCAATCAGTTCCTTGCTTAGGTCAATGCCTTGCGAGGGCCTGCTGGCGTTGGCTTTTCCCCGCAGGGCATCCAGGTTGGCTTTCGCCAAAAAATGGTTGGCGTTCATGTTGAGCGCTTCCGCAAAATGGGCCGCAGCACCTACCGAGTCCTGTGCCAGCGCCCGCAGGATGCCGAGCAGCACTTTCGCATCGGCATGGGTATTGGCCCATTCGGGGCTGCCCGTGGCGAGGCGGATGGCCCGGTTGGCGGCCACGGCTGCATCCTCCCATTCCAGTTCCGAATCGTCTTTTTGTGAGAGGCCGAGCAGGGCATGGGCGCAGCCCTCGTTGAGGTGGGCGATGGGGTAAAAAGCGTCGTATTGCCTCGCTTTTTCAAAATAATCCAAGGCTTCCATCAGCTTTTCCTCCCGCAGTTCTTTTTTGTGGTCGCCACGGGTTCCGTTCAGCCGGGACTGCACGTCCAGCTCCACCGGGTAGGCGTACTTGTTTTCCGAAGGAAGAAACAGCTTCATGGCCGACAAAGTGGACATCACCCCGACGTTGTTGTAAACCTCCCGGCTTTGGAAACTTCCGAGCACTTTCTGGTAGTACTCCAAGGCATCGTCGTACTGCTCCAAAGCCGCCAAATAATTGCCCATTTCAAAAAGGTCGAGCAGGTCTTTCAGCTTCTGCTCCGACTGGGCGGCCATCGCTTGGCGCTCCTGCAGCTTGGGGTAATGGGAGAGTTTTTCATCCGACAAGTCGTAGGCGGCATAGATTTTTTCCAAAAATTGCGGAGCGATGCCAAACGTGGTGAAGCCAGCTTGGTAGGCCAGAAACCCGCCAAGGTAGTCGGCCTGCACCTCGTCTTTCAATGCTTCGTCCTTCACGCCCAAATCCATACCGAAGCCCTTTGATTCATGGGCAAAATAATCCTCCCAAGTGTGTTTTTCGTAGCAATGCACCAGCTCGTGGGCGAGGATATTGGCGAGCGCATTCAGCGAATCCTTTCCGAAGCCGATGCAGACGTCGTAGGCTTTTTCCTCCAAAACAATGAGTTCCTGCTCAGGATAGGCAATGGCAGGGCCGCCGCCAGAGGACTTCACAAACCGCAGCATTGGCCGACGGGAGCGGTAGTCGCCCTTGGCGTTTTTCAATTGGCTGAACACGTTCCGTACCGTTTTCTGTTTGTAAGTGAGGATGCCCGGCTCCGCAAAAAACTCGGGTGCGACACTGATAACATCCGCCTGTTTTGGCGGATAAATAAAGCCAAATAAGCTGGCTGCAAGGGTGATGATGATTGCTTTCATTGGATTTATTGTGAAATTATCGCACTGCACGCTTCATTTGGGCGTGTAATTTTAGCATAAATACTTCGCAATGCGTTTAGGGAATCAGTGGAAGCCGTATTTTTCTAATTTTACCTGAAATCTTGACCCTTTTTTATAGGTAGTCACATTTAAACTTGATGCTTGGGTTAAGCAATTTAGCAGAATTTTTCGTCCCGATATGAATCGGGAGGAAAAAGCCTGCCATCAACTTTAAATGCGTTCATCTAGAA
>JALOMF010000284.1 GCA_025455635.1 Saprospiraceae bacterium
TAGTGGTGGTGGCCTGCGGCAACCAAAGCTCACCCGGCTACGGAATTTACCGCTCAGAAAATGGCGGCTCCACTTGGGTAAAGATTACGGATGGCTTGCCTGCTGTTTTCAACGGAAAAATACAGTTGGACGGCTCGGCCAGCATGAACAACGTGCTCTACGCCAGCATTGGCAACGGCCTCAGTTCCGCCGAAGGCGCTAGCTGGCTTTGCCGCTCCGAGGATTTTGGTACAACTTGGACTGTGCAAACCACTGTGGACTACTCCCAGTGGCAGGGCTGGTTTGCGCACGACGTGGCCGTGCACCCCACCGACCCTGACAAGCTGGTGGTGGTCGGCATTGACGTCTGGCGCTCCGACGATGGTGGACTGAACATCGAACAGCGCAGCCAGAGCACAAACGGCGGCATCGGCTTTATTTTCCCGCCCATCGAAGGGCCGGACGGTGGGCCGGAGTTCGTCCACTCCGACGTTCACGATGCAATCTGGCACCCTAGCCTACCCAATGTTTTTTATGTAGCCAATGATGGTGGCGTTCACCGTTCCACGGACGGTGGCCAAAGCTTCCAAAGTGCCAGCGGCCGCATGCAGACCGCACAGTTTTACAATGGTTTCAGCAATTCGGCCACGGACGAATTTTTCTGTATCGGCGGCTTGCAGGACAACGGCAGCATCATGTTGACCGACGAACCTGACCCGGTCACCAACAGCACTGTGCAGTGGCTACGGCTGTTCGGAGGGGATGGAGGCTGGTCAGGCATCAACCAGCAGAACGACCAGTTCTGCTATGTCTCGTTTCAAAACCTGAGCATAAGGGCCTCCAACAACGGCGGCCAAAGCTTCAGCGCCTCGAATGTACCCAAACAGGACCCGACGGCCTTCATTGCCCCATTCGTGCTGGCACCTTCCGATGGCAAAACCATTTATGCAGGCTCTGCCATCGTAGCAAAAACAACCAACAACGGCGCAAACTGGACGGTGACCAACAACAGCCAAGTGCTGGATGGCAACCCCGTCATCAGCATGTCCATTAGCCACCAAAACACCAACGTTGTGTATGCCGCCACAGCGCCGTATCAGGGTGAGCCGGGCCATGTTTTTGTCACACAAAACGGCGGCACATCTTGGCAGGACATCACTGCTGGGCTGCCCAACCGCTTCTACCTTGACCTTGAAGTGGACCCGACCAACGACGCTGTTGCGTACGTGACCTTGGGCGGCTATGGTTCCAGCCATGTATTCAGAACGGACGACCACGGGGCCACTTGGAAGGACTTGGGAACTGGCTTGCCCGACCTGCCCACCAATGCCATTACCGTTGACCCGCTTTTTCCGAACAATATCTACGTGGGCAACGACCTGGGCATTTTTTCTTCCATTGATTTTGGTGAAACATGGCAGTCGTACCTGGATGGATTGCCAGAGGCTATCATGGTTTTCGACTTGAAAATATCGCCTGCCAACCGAAAGCTACGTGCCGCCACGCACGGCAATGGCGCCTTCCAGCGTGACTTGCTCGAAGCGCCAATTGTTAGCAATGACGGTACTCTCTTGGCCGAAAAACTGGCACTGGAACTGTTCCCCAACCCGGCGTCCAACAAGGCCAGCCTCCGGTACCAACTACCTGACAAACAATTGGTTACGATTGAAATCCTGGATAATATGGGTCGCTTGTTCAAGACCGTGGCATGGGACACCCAAGCGGCAGGAAGTCACCTCGTGGCACTGCCGGTCGAGGAGCTGCCATCGGGCGTTTACTATTGTAGGTTGAAAATCAAGCAATCTTCTGTGGTAAAAAAATTGGTGGTGCGGCACTGATTGAGGACTTGACGCAGCGAATTTTCGTAGGTGCGAAGCCCTATTTTGGCTCGGATTTGGAGTTTTGTGAAACGATTGAATAATTTTGCACCAGTTTCAAATCTTCAAATAGAAAACTAGATGACCCGGCTTTTAACCCTGTTGCTTTTGGCACTGGCGCTAGGTGCGCACCGCCCACCTACGAAGCCGGATTTTTATAAGACAAAAGCCCTGCCCGGCGATGGGGTTTACTCACTGCTGCGGCGCTACAACCTCGACCGCAACTCCTGCAATATCTCCAAGTTTTATGCGCTGAACGACCTGAAAAACGGCACCAGCCTCAAGGTCGGCTCCACCTATTCATTGCCGATTCTTATCTATGATTTTGACGGAAAAACCATCCGTGGTTCAGTTGGCATAAAAGACTGGGAGACCGCCAAGCAGATAGAAACGTACAACGAGGGTATGCTCAAAGATGGCTACCGCAAGGTTTCTTTCAAAAAAGACAACAAACTGTGGGTGCCTTACCATGTGCTGAATTGCCCGGACAAGGATGTGGCAAAGGCCAGCCTCGATGCTACGGCTTCCAACGGGGAGGTGAACCTTGCCGTGGAGGCTTCCGGCAACCGCAAATTCCCAATTTTTGGAAAAAAATACGAGCACGTTCCGCTCAAAAGCAGCTCGCTGGCGGGCAAGGTCTATTTCATCGAGAGTGGGCATGGCGGCCCTGACCCCGGGGCAATGGCCAAGGTGGGCAAGCACGCCGTTTGCGAAGATGAATACGCTTATGATGTGGCGCTGCGGGTGGTGAGGCGACTAACCGAGCATGGCGCCACTGCCTACATGATTACCCGTGACCGCAACGATGGCATCCGGGACGAACAGTTTTTGGTGTGCGATAGGGACGAAGTGGTGTGGGGAAATGAAGCCATCCACCGGGGACAAAGAAAGCGGCTTTTCCAACGGTCGGACGTCATCAACACCCTCTACGAAAAGCACAAAAAGCAGGGCGTGAAGGACGAAGACCAAAAGCTCATCGTCATCCATGTGGATTCGAGGGGAAAGGGCGAGCAAACCGACCTGTTTTTCTACTACCACCCCGACGACAAGCAAGGCAAGGCATTGGCTCAAAAAATGCACAAGTCCATGGAGAATGGCTACAAAAAAATCAACAAAAACAGGGGGTACAACGGGACTGTGACCGCCCGTGACCTGCACATGCTCCGTGAAACCAGGGTGCCTTCCGCCTACATCGAGCTGGGCAATATCAAACACCCAACCGACCAAAAGCGCCTGTTTCTACCTGCCAACCGCCAACTGATTTCCGACTGGTTGTTTGAAGGAATGAAGTAAGCCCTGAACTATCCTACGGCCTGTTCTTGCTTCGCAAATGCTGGGTCAAAATCCTTGAGCCGAGCTATCATTGCCAAAATAATGTAGAAGACCACCGATGTGGGCAAGAGCGTGATCGCCTCTTGCGGGTAACTGGCCAAAGCCAACAAAAACACGGTGATGGTGAAGGCGAGGTAAAGGTTTTTTATGGTCGGGTCTTTTACCCTAAAATAATAGCGAATGCTGGTTCTCATGGCTGTGAACAGCAATCCCATGTAGATTAGCAGCCCAATCCACCCCGTTTCCACGGCCAGCCTCACATACAAGCTATCGTGCGCAAAGCTCGCCAACCAGCTATTCGGCGTGAAACGTTTGCCCCAATAACCCGTGCTGCCCAAGCCTGCCCCAACTGGGTGGGATAGGATATACGGCTGTATCTTAGCTTGGTTTTTCATCCTAACCTCGATGGTGTCGTTGCTTTCTCCCCTGAAGGCCGACTGTATCCGCCAAATAACGGCGCTGTTGGTTGACTTCAAAATCATGCCCGCACCCAGCGCAAAAAACAGCGCAGCAGCAATGATGGTTTGGCGCTTGAATGTAAGCACCATGTAGAGAATCACGCCCATTGGCAGCATGACAAATGGTGTACGTGAGCCTGCGTAGGCCATGCCCATGAGCATGCTCACGGCTGCCGCAAGCAGGCCGATTTTCAGCCAGAACTTATAAGGGCCTGTGGCCAAAATGAGGCAGAACATGCTCATATAGCCCATCAGTATCCCGAAGGTCGTTGGGTCGGAAAAAAAAGAAAAAACCCTCATCCTATTCCACTGGAAAATGAGCATAAAGCGCTCTTCGTCAGCGTGCAGCCATGTGGTTTCTGCGTTGCTAAAGCCAATCCATTCTTGCTTCAGTGAATAAAGCGCCGAGATTAAACCCAGTATCAGGATAGCCTTCAGCGTGTTCACGACTCGCTTATAAGAACTGAAGGCGTAGCAGGCAATAAAATAAAGCGCCAACAAAAGTGCCACGGTGCGCACGGTGTAAACCCATGCCAGCCGGGATTGAGCCCAAGGGTTGATAACTTCGAGCAGGTTGTAATAAATCCAAGCTAAGATGAAGATGCTGATGGGGTTTTTGGCAAAACCAAAGTCACGTTCCTTGATGAGCCTAGCCAGCATTCCGACGAGCATCAGCACCAAAAGCCCATCGAGTGCCGTACCTATCGGCGCATTGGTGTACTTGGCCACCAGCCCCAGCAGGAAGGCACTGGCCAACATTACAATGATGCCAAAATTGAGGTTGAGGAAACAGCAGGCCACCACCGGTATCGCCAATATCCCAACGACTGCCAAAACAGCCAGTTTCATGGGTAGCATTGAAAGCACGAAAGCAATACCCAGTGCAAACAGGGCAGCCAGGGCATAGCCAAGTGGGTTGTTCAGTTTTTCTTGAACAATTTGGCGCAAGGCCCAATCTTTGATGCCAGCAAATATCGAAATGGTGTGGTTCATTTTCTCATAGTCAAATAGGCCCTCTTAGGCCAAAAAAAATCACAACGCATTCACAATCAATGCATTGGTTCAAGGAGGGGGTGTGTCCTTTACAATCTTAGTGTGGGAAAAAGTTTGGCTGGTGCCGAAGAACGCTGGGTGAGAAAGAATGGGAACTGGTTCTTCCTTTTCAGGCTTTGCCAAGCTCCCGATTCCTAACCCATTCAAATATATCGTAGGTTCAGAAGAACAGAACTTTCAAAAAACTTGCGAACAAGAGCATAAAGCACATAGCCGTTGCCACAAATTCGAGCACTTTTTCCTTTCTCGTTAGCTGGAAATCAGGCTCGTCGTTGAATTGTTTGAGTAGGTTCTTCATGAACTATTTCATGATTTTTTTGCCAAGCTTCACAAAGATAGGTGGTATCAAATCTTTTACAAAATCTTTTGCTGATTGAGCAGCATTAAATTTCCGCATGTCGGCATCAACGGTAATTCCTTTGCGCTCCCTGAACAGCGTGGTATGGTCTTCCAGGCCATCGTTGATTTCGCTGGCTGGCCTTCCGTTGGTGTAGTAGTACAGCGCCAATGACTTACGGCTGCGGTCAGGCGGGCAGGTAAGTGGGTTTGGCAGGCCATGGTACGAGAAGTCGGTCGTGGTGAACATGGCCATCGTATTGAAACGAGGCGGAATCTTGTTCACGCACTTGGTCATGTCCTTGTTCCAAAGCTCGAAATGGCCTCCGTACTCGTCTTTCCAGTCTTTGTTAAGGTAAACAAGCACGTTCAAGCGGCGGTCGAGGCCCGTCTGCCGGTGTTTGTTGAAGTCGGCATGGATTTTCAGGAACCCGCCTGGCTTGGTCTGGTGGAAGCCTCCGCCTTCGAAGTAGGGGTCTGGCGTCAAGGTTTCCTGGATACTGGTCAGCTCCTGCAAGAACAGCAGAAATGGCTCGGAATTGAGGAAATGGGTAAACGCCTTTGACACCGGGCCGAACCTACGCTCGCCACGTGACGCCAACTTGATTTCGTTGGGCGTCTGGAATTTTATATCGTCCTTGCCCTCCAAGTTTGGGAACTCTTCCAGCAGGGCGTCCAGAATATCTGGATTGAAAAAGTCTTCGAAGTAGATATTGGGGAATGGGTCGCCGTTGGCATACTTTGCCTTGTACTCCACAGCAACAGCCTGTAGGTCTTGGTATTTCTCGTTCAAAAAATCCTTCGTATCGGGTATTTTAAACGAATCTGTAAATGGGTTGAGTGTCTGGATCATAATGTTGTTTGTTAGTGAAAAGGGAGTTTTAATGATACTTTTT
>JALOMF010000285.1 GCA_025455635.1 Saprospiraceae bacterium
ACCATATTGACACATCCGATGTGAACGGCAAGACTTTTCTGCCGTTTTTCATACAAGAAATGTTCTCAAAAATATACTACCGCCAAAAGCCCGAAGGCCGAAAGGAACACCGCTTGGGCATCAAGGTGACGGGCATGAAGGAGTATGTGGACGACAAGGACCTCACCGATATGACCGAGGTGTTATACCAAAAAGTCAACCTCTACGAAAACACCATCCGGCTACTTGACTTGGATTTCACAAGCCCTTTGAGTAGCACATCGGCCATTTCATTTTATAATTTTTACATTAGGGACACGACGGGTACCATCAATGGGGTTCCAGTCACTAAGATGACCTTCTACCCGAGAAACGACCAGAACATCGCCTTCAAGGGTGACCTTTACATCACCCGTGGCGACAGCTCCACCTTGGCACTGGTGAAGGCCGAACTGGGCGTCACCCGCAATATCAACGTCAACTTCGTGCAGGACCTGTTCCTGAACCAAGAGTTCATGCAGCTAGAAAACGGCAAGTGGGTGCGCAAGCAAGACCAAGTCGTCATGGACTTCGCTTTGCGCAAGAAAGGAAGCGGCTTCTACGGCACCCGCACGGCCTCCTACGAAGGCTACGTCCTGCACCAGCCCCGCCCCGACAGCCTTTATACGGGCACGGAGAAAATCGTGGAGGTGGACAATGTTTACAACAAAGATGAAGCATTCTGGCAAAATGCCCGACACGTGCCCTTGTCGAAAAAAGAACAGGGTATCTACCAAATGATAGATACGATTCAGGGCATGCCCAGCTTCCGCCGCACGATGAACATCCTCGGGTTGGTCTTCACGGGCTACAAGGCTTTTGGGCCAGTGGACATTGGGCCTATCGCCAATTTTTACAGCTTCAACCCCGTGGAGGGGAACCGGGTGAAATTGGGCGGCGAGACCAACCTCAAGTTCCACCCGAAAATCAGCATCGGCGGCTACGGTGCGTATGGCTTCAAGGACAAGGAAGAGAAATACGCCGGCTACCTGACCTACTCCTTCCGCGACGATTTCAAGATGAACCCCAAGCATTATTTGAGGGCATTTTATCAAAAGGACGTAAACCTAGTCGGGCAGATTTTGCTGCTCAACAGCCCCGACAACTTCTTCCTTTCCTTTCAGCGGGGTGCCCGTGACCGGATGTTGATGAACCGCAAGGCACAGTTGGAATATTTTATCGAAACCAAAAGCCACCTAAGCACACAACTCACCTATACCCATACAAGAATTCAACCCATCGGCACCACCCTGCTCCAATACACCGACGCAGAGATGCAGCCCCAGCTCATTGACGGATTCACGACCAGTGAATTGGCGCTCCAACTGAGGTTTGCCCCGAACGAACAGTACATCCAAGGCCGCACCTACCGCTCGCAGATATACAACAAGCACCCCATTTTCACCTTGAAGATGGCCCTTGGCATGAAGGATGTACTGGGCGGCGACTACAGCTACAAGAGCGTCTCCCTCAACATCGTGAAGCGCTTCTACCTGTCGTACCTGGGCGTGTCCAGGGTGGATTTCGAGGCGGGCAATGTCTGGGGCGAAGGGATACCCTACTTCCTGCTGAACCTGCCAAAGGCCAACCAGAGCTTTTCGTACCGCACCAATTCGTTCAACATGATGAACTACCAGGAGTTTGTCAGCGACCATTACGCACTGTTCATGCTGGAGCACAATTTCAACGGCTTCATCTTGAACAAGATACCCTTGCTGCGCAAACTGAAGCTGCGGGAGGCCGTCACCTTCAAGACCATCTACGGCGGGCTTTCCAACCGCAACAACCCCGACGAGAACCCATCGTTCATCCAGTTCCAGAACGATGAAAACGGCAACCGCCTGAACTACACCCTGGAGGACACCCCCTATATCGAAACCGGCTTTGGCATTGGGAACATCTTCAAGGTGATGCGAATTGACGCCCTGTGGCGACTCACCCAATTGGACAATCCCGACGTGCCCACGACGTTCGGCATGAAAGGCTTCGGGCTTCGCTTTAGGTTCAAAATGGAATTCTGATGCAAGGCCAATGCAGCGTTTTGCCGGGCCTGCAGCATTAACTTGGGAAAAATGCACTGCATTCATCTCTTATTTTCGCCTTCGGCAAAATGGACGGACAGCTTTCCCGCCCATTTTGCCGAAGGCAAAAAGCCCTAACAACGCTATGAGCGAGAACATTCTGAAAAAATACGGCCAGCCCTTGGTTTACAGGGTCATCAACCCGCTGATAGCGCTGCTGGTGCGCTGGAAGGTACAGCCCAACACCATCACGACCATCGGCTTGGTCATCAACACGGCGGCGACCACTATTTTTATTTATGGGGGCGAGTACGGCGAGCGCAACGACCACTCCTACATCGGTTGGGCGGGCGTGGTGATACTCTTTGCCGGGCTTTTTGACATGATTGACGGCAGGCTGGCGAGGGTCGGCAAGATGGCCTCCAAGTTCGGCGCCCTCTACGACTCGGTGCTGGACAGGTACAGCGAACTTATCATGTTCCTCGGCATCTGCTGGTACCTCGTGGCGCAGAGCTACTTCCTCAGCTCGCTGTTTGCCTTCGTTGCCCTCATCGGCTCGGTGATGGTGAGCTACATCAGGGCAAGGGCGGAGGGCCTCGGTGCCAGCCTCGGCGACGTGGGAATGATGCAGCGCCCAGAGCGCATCATCATCATCGGGGTGTCGGCCATCGCATGTGGGGTCTATTCGGCGCTGGGCGGCAGCGAGGTCAAGGTCACCGTGGACTGGCTTCCCATCCCCTTGTTCGAGACTATCACCATCTTCACCTTCCCACTGATGGTGCTGGCGGTGCTGACCAATATCACGGCCATCAACAGGCTACTGCACAGTAAGAAAGCATTGGAAAAATGACGAGAAGCATTCTAACAACCCTTTTTTTTTCTGTATTATTTGCAATGACGCTCTCCGCTCAAGACATGGCCAAATCGGTGCAAATGACGCTGATGAGCAGGCCGTCCGACTTTCCCGTGCCGCCCAGTTCGAACAAAACGCTTTTTTTTATCCAAAGGAACAAAAACAAGCACACCATCGTGTACGACGCCAAAATGCAGAATGGCAAACTCGATGCATCGAACCCAATTGACAACTACTGGCTGCGCTACTACAGCTATGACATGAGCGGCCAACGAAAGGAACTTAGCTGGGCACAGCAGAATTTTGCTTATGGCTACAACAGTAAAAAGGACGCTACTGGCAAGGGCCACTACATTACCCTGACAGCTTACGACAAGCGTAAAATCTATTTGAGCTTGGACGCAAAGGGCAATCCCATCGCCACGATGACCATCAATGGCAAAACCTGCCGGCTGAACCATATCTGGGTCTTTGGCGATGACAGCGGCACCTGGCCCAAGGTCTTCCACATTGACCTGCACGGCACAGAGCTGGCCTCCGGCAAAAAGCAGACGGAGCGCATCAACAACGATTGAATAAGGTGACGGCGAACTGCTAACAGGGTTTCTCAACCAATATGGGTCGAATGGGGCAAATGATGCTCCGGCTCGTTACCTTTGCTACCTGCATTCCTTTTGTACAAAACAGGACTGGGTTTGATGGTTTGTAAATATCAACGAACCAGGAGTTTGCGCACCGTCAACCGTCCACCAACTACCGTTGACCGGGTCTTATGGCAACACCCTACGGCGATATCTTGGCGCATACCGAGCGCTATCTTGGCGATTTTTTCCAAAAGAAAATCGGGGCCGAGTACGTCTTCCACGATTTCCAGCACACGCAAGGCGTACTGGAGGCAGTGGCCGAAATAGGCGCTTGCCAACACCTCAACGAGCGGGAACTGTGCCTGCTGCAATTGGCGGCTTGGTTCCACGACAGCGGCTACGACCAAGGCCCCGATGGCCATGAGGAGCGCAGCTGCCGTTACGCCGTGGGCTTCCTCTCGCAGTTCGACCTCCCCGATTCCGACCTCGACCTCGTCACCCGCTGCATCATGGCCACCCGGCTGCCCTACAAGCCGAAAGACCTGCTGGAGGAAATCATCTGTGATGCCGACCTCAGCCACCTGGGCAAACAGACCTACTGGGACCGCACTGGCCGCCTTCGGCAAGAGGTGCTGCTCACCCGTGGAAAGATACCCACCGAGCAGGAGTGGGTCAGGATGGAAATTGATTTCTTGAGCAACCACCGCTATTTCACGGAGGCAGCCGAGGAGCTTTACAACCCCCGCAAGCTCAAGCACATCAAGCAATTGCGCAAGCAACAGCTAAGGCTCGACCCGGCTGGGGTAGCCTCCGTGGACGACCTTGCACGCAAAGACAAGCAGCATAGCAAAGAGGCATTGGATGCGGGAAAGCCGAAGGCCAAGGCTTACCTCAGCGACTCGGAAGTGGGCCGGGGCGTGGAGACGATGTACCGCACCACCTACCGCACGCACATCAACCTGAGCGGCATGGCCGACAGCAAGGCGAACATCATGCTCAGCATCAATGCCATCGTGATTTCGGTGGCCATCCCGCAGTTGTTCCCAAGGTTCGAGCAGTACCCGCAAATCATGGTGCCGACTATCCTGCTGCTGGTAGTCTGCGTGACGGCGATGGTGCTGGCCATACTCAGCACACGGCCCAAGATTACGGAGGGGAAATTCACCAGGGAAGACATAGACACCCGCAAGGCCAACCTGCTTTTCTTCGGCAACTTCTACAACATGAAGCTCGACGACTACCACTGGGGCATGATGGAAATGATAAAGGACAAGGATTTTCTTTATACTTCGATGACCAAGGATTTGTACTTCCTCGGCAAAGTGCTGGCCAAAAAATACAAGTACCTCAGCTACTGCTACACGATATTCATGTACGGAATCATTGGCGTGGTACTGGCGTTCACATTGGCGTTTATCCTCTAAAAACTCGCCGTAGAAAGCACGTATTCCAGCTCCTGCATGTGGTTGCGCTTGTCCTTGCCGGGTGCGAACACGAAGCCGTCCACCAGCACCAGTTCATTGGTTTTGGTATTGAGCATGAGGTTGGTCACGAAGGGGCCGCCCTTGAAGTCGTTCACGATGTCCCACACGCCCTTGGCCTGCACGGTGTAAACGTTGTTGAGGGTTTTGTTTTCAATAAAAAGCGGCAAGTCCGTGTCGTTTATTCGCATGTAGGTGTTCGGCTGCTGCGTGGTCACGATGCCAGTGATACCATCCCTGATTTTTTTGATACCGGCCTTGGTGAGCTGCGATTTGTCCGTGTAGGGCAACTTGTGCACGATGATGTTGGCGATGATTTCCCGTTGGTCGCTGCGCAGCCAGAGCGTGTTCGTCTTGCCGTCGTATTTGGCTTGCTGGTAGCCTTTTGGGATGCGCATTTTCAAGTTGTACTTCGCAAAAATATCCTCCTGCAATTTGACGGCCTCGCCCCCCTGGAAGGCGGTGGACCTGACGATGTTCTCGTCCCGCTCGCTGATTTTCCGGGCAATGGCTGGGAAGTTGGCGGCTACGCAAGCTATCAGTTTATCTTCGCCCAAGCCATTTACATAAAAAAGCTGTTGCTTGAGCGCCCATTTGTCCTGCCCAAGCGTCACGTTGTAGCCCTTGCCTTTTTGCAGTTCAATCAGCTTTTCGGGGCCAAGGTCGAAGCGGGTCATGCGTGAGGTCACCGAGTTTTCGTCATTCAGGTCATAAAGGAAAACAATGGTGCGGAACTCCTTCTTCAAGGGCTGCGCCGCCAGGGCCTCCGGCGTCATGTGAACCACATCGAAGATAGGCTCAGGCTGTGGCAGCAGGATATAGGGCGCACTGAAGTAGTAGAAAAAAGAATCGCCGACAGGGCCGGTCCAAAGGTTGGAGTCAGCTATCACCAGCAACTGGTTCACCCTGCCGTGTGCGGTGGACTTCTGGCCAGCAGGGGTTGG
>JALOMF010000286.1 GCA_025455635.1 Saprospiraceae bacterium
ACACAGTTTTATAGTATAATATGTGCTTAATTCCTAAAATTTTTGATTTCAGGAGGTCAGGTTCCAAGCGAGGAAAAGCATCCCCTACACTTGTTGGTCAGCCACGACTCGCAGTACCCTTACGCTGTGACTATCTCCCAGTCAATGCTGCTTGAGGCTGATAGGGTTTATTAACCGCTCGTCCCAGTTGGCACTAGTTTCACCTCAAAACCATCCTCCACGACCTGGAAGCGGCCCTTAGGCTCTTGCTCATCATCGTAACTTTTGCCCCCCTCACCTGGTCGGTGCAAGCACGTTCAGGATGTAGCTGAAGTCGTCATGTGGAAAGTTGAACGGCTCGCCGAGGTTTTTCGGCTCGGCGAATATTTCCCTCGGTAGCATAAGCAAAGTAGGGGTTTGGCAGGTTTGAGCAAAACCACCGGGGCCGTACCAATGGCAAACGGCTCCCGGCAAAATTGACACACTGTACTTTATACTCCCACCTTGTCAGGTGGGTGCATTTGATATCGAAATGGTTTGCTGCCACAACGTTTATGTTCGCTGCGGCGACGGTCACTGCCTGAATGCTAAAAAAGCTCGATGGGTTGGGAGATAGTAGCCGCCCGTTTGCGAAGCTACTTACCAAGGTAATCGTGAACGGCCCTGCCACCAGGGCACTCAACACGAAAAGTACCCTTAGACCGGATATAAGTGTACGGACATTGCCGTTGCCGTGGCTTCTGTTATTGGCGAAAAGTGTGACCTCCGAACCATGACAGTAAGTGCCACCACCACTGATGCCAGCGATGGAAGCACCTTGGTTCACAGTTACCGTCATAGTGGCCGTGGCAGCAAGGCCACAAGCTTCGGAGGTCACGGTCAGTTCATAAGTACTGTTTTTATAGACATTGGTAATCAGCCAGTGTGGTTGATTTGAGGCAAAATCAGTTCCCGAACCTCCGCCATTCGTAGTGGTAGCCTTGCCGCCTTCGGCGAAAAGCTGCACCGAGTCGCCGGGACTGGCCGAGCCTGATATAGAGGCTCAGGCCAGTGGAGCTTGCCAATTTCCACGTTGCAGGGCACAAAGTTGGCTATGGCAAGGCCATCAGGCTTGGCGTAGTTGCAAATGACGTTAGTGAAGACGAAGCCGGGGTCGGGCGTTTATGCAAAGGGAAAAACCGATGTCTCCGTTCATAGGTGGATGGCTTTGCTGGGTGAAAATGGAAGCAATATTTCACGAAGGGACCATGTTGATTTCCATAAAATCCCTGTTAAGCGACAACCCGGCTGGCGTACCATACTGGTCAGAAATAGCAACCAGGCCAGGTGTCACCGTTATCGTGACCAAAGCGGTATTGTAGCGGAGATGGTACTTTTTTCGCAAACTACAATTTGAAAAAAATCGGTACCTGAGTCGTTTGTTTTTGGGGTATAGTCGAAATTGCCCTTGGATGACCCGTTGCCAGTTACAGAAAAGGCATCCCGCAGCCGGGGAAAAATCTGCGGCAAGGCTGAGTTTGCAGCAGTGGTCGGCGGGGAGATATGGGTGATGGCCAGCATCAGGGCAGCGAAATTAATATCACCGATTCCTCGGAATCGGTCACGAAGGATTATTAGTTCCTCCTTCTCGTGCGATTGGATGGTGAGAATGGATGCCTTCACACCCAAACATTGCGCAATCTTCTCGCCTGTTTATTTTTTCAATGAACTTACTGATTGGTTATCAATCACTTATGATGACAGTTTATTGACGGTAGCTTAGATTAATCAGTGATACTTGTGAGGAGGGTAAATAAATATTTTAAAAGCCTTCAATAGTGCTGTGAATAACGCTCGGTACCGAGGGGCTTGCCCCCCATGTATGTAAACACAATCAGTTGTTCAAATAACTATGAAATGGAGGGATGTTGTAATTTTTAAATTGCACTTTTCACAGAATAGGCCATCAACCATAAAGTCCAAGTTTTCAAAATGAAGGCATCTTGTTAAAACACATATCATGGCGCTCAATCTTCCTCAACGTTGTAGCTTGTAACTTGGATTGAGCTTGATAGACTTCCATTGGCACTTCCCATAAATGTTGTTACAACTTGTTGCACCGATTCTTGTGATGATTCTGCTGATTTGGAATTGTCGCATACTACGATTTTCACAGCAATCAAAATACAGCCACATAAAAGCAATAAAAACCCTACTAGGAAATTAAACCTATCTTCATGCGAGATTCTTGTGTCAATTGAATGTGTCATCTAATTGTGTTTGTACTCCAAACGATAAGCACCTCAATGAAATCAGTTTAGGTTATTTTGCTAGAAAAAGCTGAATAACCAACTGATTTTCAGCCTTCTGCAATAATCAAAACAATTTCCAACAATTACTTACCTACCCTCAATGCGTGTTCATTGAAGTCCGTTACCCAAATGGAAGTTTAAAAATTGTCAACATGCCAAAACTTGACCGACCGGGCCAATTGAGGCAATTTTTAAGGCGAGTAGGTTTGTGTTAAGCTTTTGCGGAAATAACAAATAAAAAACATGCTCAACCATGTACGGTGGCTGAAATGGGTAGGCACAATACTTAAAGGTTAGTGTAGCAGTTTTTGCACGAAGCGTTCCATTTGATACGCCATTATCAATTGTACTGTGAAGTATCAAATTAGGAATGCAAATATAGGCTTGATGTGAAACGAAACGCAACCAAATTTTCAAAAACTGTGACGTCAAAAACGCAAAAATATAGCTCGGAAAAAATACACAACTCCTTGAAAAAAAGATAGTTAGACTGAAAATTTTCAAAAAAACTGTTGAATTCCAACCCTGCTTTTTCACGAAAAAAAGTGTGCTGCCACTTCCGTCAACATCCAATATTTCCAACCAAATAAGCGAAGGATAGCACGACACCTTTATATTTCTATCTTTGCCCAAAACACTAAATCAAAGATAGCGCATGAGATACATCTGGACATTCGCCTTGATTTTATTGGCTAGCCTCAGCACCGATGCCCAAGTCACCTTCCCCCGCAACGGCGTAGCCGACCAGCGGGAGGGACTATACGCCTTCACCAATGCCACGATTTTTCAAAGCTGGAACACCAAGCTGGAAAACGCCACCCTCATCATCCGAAAAGGAAAGGTAGAAGCCATCGGCGTAGGCATCCCCGTGCCACAAGATGCCGTCGTGGTGGATGCGAGCGGAAAAACGATTTACCCCTCCTTCATTGACCTCTACACCGACTACGGAATGCCCGAAAAACCTGCCGCTGGGCCAAGCGGCGGCGGTGGCAGGGGCCAGCAAATGCTCTCGAACAAGGACGGGGCCTTCAGTTGGAACCAAGCCTTAAAGCCTGAATATCAGGCATTTGAAAACTTCAAAACCAACGACAAGGCGGCCAGTGAGCTTCGCAAACTCGGCTTCGGGGCCGTGCTGACGCACAACATGGACGGCATCAGCCGGGGCAGCTCGGTCATGGTCACGCTCGGCAATGGCAACGAGCACGAGGTCATCGTGCGGGAGCGGGTCGGGCACCACCTATCATTCCGCAAGGGCAGCTCCACACAGGCTTACCCCAGCTCGCTCATGGGATGCATCGCCCTGCTGCGCCAGACCTACCTCGACGGCCAGTGGTACAAAAACGGTGGCCGCAAGGAAGAGGTCAACCGCTCGCTCGAAGCTTGGAACGAGCAGCTTGGCCTCCCGCAGTTCTTTGAGGTGAGCGACAAACTGGACCTGCTGCGGGCAGCCCGGCTCGGTAAGGAGTTCGGCGTCAGCTACACCATAAAAGGCAATGGCGACGAGTACCAGCGCCTCGACGACGTGAGGGCCACCGGCTCTCCGCTCATCGTCCCCATCAACTTCCCAGCGGCTTACGATGTGGAAGACCCGCTCGACGCCATGCAGGTGACGCTGGCGCAAATGAAGCACTGGGAACTCGCACCGACCAACCCCGCCCGCCTAGCCACGGCTGGCATTCCTTTCGCCTTGACTACCAATGGTTTACAAAAAAAAGAGGAGTTCATGGCCAACCTACGCAAGGCCATCGAGAACGGACTCAGCGAAGCGGATGCTTTGAAAGCACTAACCTACGTGCCCGCTGGCTTGGCCAATTCATTGAACGAACTCGGAACTTTGGATAAAGGCAAAATCGCCAATTTCATCATCGCCTCCGGCAATGTTTTCGAGGAAAAAACGAAGGTGCTGCACAATTGGGTAAATGGTAAGCCATTCGTTTTCAAGGATTTGGCACAGCCCGACCTCGCTGGCACTTACTCGTTTGCCGTAGGCGACATGATGCAAAAAATGGAGGTGAAAGAAGTAAGCGATGGCTTCGAGATGAACATCTTGGTGGACGATACCACCAAAACGAAAATCAACGCCAAGCTCGTCGGCGACCGCATTACCCTGAGTTTCAGACCCAAAAACTCGGAGCAAACGACCCGACTGAGCGGCACGGTTTCCGAAGGAAAAATGGGCGGCACGGGCCAAGAAGGCACGGGCAACTGGGTCAACTGGAGCGCCACCCGCACGGGCGAAATTGCGACAGATTCCACTAAAACCGACAAAAAAGGGGACAAAAAGGCAGCAGCGGAATTGGGCAAAGTCACCTACCCCTTCACGGCGTTCGGTTGGACGGAGCGGCCAAAGCAGGGCAGTTTTTTGCTCAAAAACGCCACGGTCTGGACCTGCGAAAAAGACGGCATCCTGCAAAACGCCGACGTGCTGATTGTCAACGGCAAAATCTCGAAAATCGGGAAGAACCTAAGCCAAGCGGGGGCCACCGAAGTGGACGCCACGGGCAAGCACATCACGCCGGGCATCATTGACGAGCACTCGCACATCGCCGTAGCGAGGGGCGTGAACGAGGGCACGCAGGCCAGCAGCGCCGAGGTTCGCATCGGCGACGTGGTGGACTCGGAGGACATTGACATTTACCGCCAACTGAGCGGCGGCGTCACTTGCTCGCAACTGTTGCACGGCTCGGCCAACCCCATCGGCGGACAAAGCGCCATCATCAAACTGCGCTGGGGCTTCACGCCGGACGAGATGAAAAACGAGGATGCCAAGCCGTTCATCAAGTTTGCCCTCGGCGAAAACGTGAAGCAAAGCAACTGGGGCAATGAGGGCGGCACCCGCTTCCCACAAACCCGCATGGGCGTGGAGCAGGTGTACGAAGACTATTTTACAGAGGCAAAAAAATACGGTGAGCTGAAGAAGTCGGGCAAGCCCTACCGCCGTGACCTAGAGCTGGAAACCCTGCTCGAAATCCTTGAAAACCAGCGCTTTATCACCTGCCACAGCTACCGCCAGAGCGAAATCAACATGCTCATGGAATTGGGCAAACGGATGGGCTTCAAGGTGAACACTTTCACCCACATCTTGGAAGGTTACAAAGTGGCCGACAAGATGCGGGAGCATGGCGCCGGGGGCAGCAGCTTCGCTGATTGGTGGGCCTACAAGTTCGAGGTGTGGGAGGCCATCCCGCACAACGGGGCTATCATGCACGAGCAGGGCGTGACCGTCGCCTTCAACTCTGACGACGCCGAAATGGCCCGCCGCCTGAACCAAGAGGCCGCCAAGGCTGTGCGCTTCGGGGGCGTGAGCGAGGAGGAGGCGCTGAAGTTCGTGACACTGAACCCAGCCAAGCTGCTGCACATCGCCGACCAAACGGGCAGCCTGAAACCGGGCAAGGACGCCGATGTGGTGGTCTGGAGCGACCACCCGCTTTCCGTGTATGCCAAGGCCGAAATGACCTTTGTGGATGGCATTAAGTTTTTTGACAGAAAAGAGGACCAGCGGCTACAGGCCGAAGTGGACGCCGAGCGCAACCGCTTGATTCAGAAGTTGTTGGCAGCGAAAAAAGACGGAAGCGGCACCCAAAAGCCGGGCGGCAGGGGACGTGGGCACCATTATCATTGT
>JALOMF010000287.1 GCA_025455635.1 Saprospiraceae bacterium
AATTTCTACACTCAAAAAAAATATTTTTGAGTTTAAAAAATAAAAAACCCAAGTCAGAAAGTCCAAAACTTGTATCAAAACTTTCCTTTCCTACATCAAAAAAAGAAAAACCTGTATCCAAATGCCTTGGTCTTGATTCAAGAAAAAGATTTCTTGGTTCAAAAACCCTAAAAAAAGGCATTTCCAGCGGGTTTATATGGTATTATTTCCTTATTCAGTGCGTTTTTTGATGTCACAGATTCCCGAAATTTGGCAAAACGGCCTCATTGCCTGCGCCGTTCTTTGTGGGCGATACACGGAAGCTCCTCCCGCTTCTCTATCTTTCACTCTTTAATTTCTTTCCCAAATGGTTATTTCCAAAATCATTGTGTTGCGAAAGCACAACAGCATGACCGTGCCAGAATTGCGCACCTATTTTAACGATGTCGTGGATGCGACCTATAAAAAGCCAGCGTACGAAGCCATCGACAAGGAGGCAGTGGAGGTAAAAGAAACTGGCAGCGTATTCGAAGCGGCTTGTGTGGCTGCCGCCAATGGCGGGTCGGTGCTCATCGAACAGCGCAATATCAAAAAACTAAAGTTCCTGGAGGCGCTCGACCGCATGGCCACAGCCCTCCAACTGAATGTCACTGACGATGTCACCTACGTCACCAACGCCCATTTCGACTTCCGCAAGCAGCCGTCCAGAAGCGATGAACCACTGCCCGACCCTGTCCTCGATTTTGTGAATCCTGGGGTATTGAACGGCACGGCGGTCGGCAAGGTGAAGGATTTCTCCAGGGGGGTGCGTACGGTCGCCGTAGAATATTCTGAAGACAACGGGCTTACCTGGAAGAATGGCACTTATAGCACGGGCAAGAAGTTCACGCTATCGGGCTTGGAGTCCAGGAAGGAATATTTGGTGAGGGTCGTTTGTCATGGCACGGTGCAGCGCACGAGCAACCCCAGCAAGGCTTTGCCCGTCTTCGTCAATTAATCGCTTGATTTGATTCTTCTTTTTGCATGAGAGGTTCGGCTGTTCGCAGTCGGGCCTTTTTTAGTGCCTCATATTGCAGCAGACAAGATGGCCATTGGCTGCCACATTCGATTTTTGCTGGGAACCCGGCGCAAGCTCCCCATGAAAAAAGCCGCAACCATCACTGGTTGCGGCTTTTATCTTTTCATACGATGCCGTCAAGCCCAAATAAGTACTTCGTTGAAATTAGATGATATTAAGAAACCGTAGGTTCACGGCAGTAATATCCAATTTCTGCTTTAAGGGCTTTGGCGCTTATTTATCTTTCCTATCCGACACGACCTTCATCTCGCTCACGGGGCGGGTCTTGAAGGTGGTGCCTGGCTCTTGGTGGCGCTCGGCCATCACGTCCACCCGGCGGTTGAGCTGGTGGTCGGTTTCAGGGCACACCACGTCGTCCGTACAGTTGTTGATGGGTTTCAACTCGCCGTACTGGTCGGTGAAGATGCGCTCCTTGGCGATGCCTTTTTTCACCAAATAGTTTTTGGCGGAATTGGCCCGGTTGGTGGAGAGGCGGTCGTTGTACTTGTTGGTGCCACGGGCGTCGGTGTTGCCGCCGAGGCGCACCTGCAAGCTTGGGTACCTGTTCATGATGGTGACCAAGTTGTCGAGCGTAGGCTCGGCGTCCCGCTTACGGATGTAGTACTGGTCGAAATCAAAGAAGATAGGCTCCAGCAGCACCACGAGCGGTGAGCGCAGCGGCACTTTTATCCGCACCTCGCCGTCCTTGCAGTCGAGCTTGAAGTCCTTCAGCTTGACGGTGTTGGTGTAAAAAGGGTCTTTGCTGGCAGTGATTTCGTATTCGTGGTCGCAATCAACCTGGGTAATGCCTTCGCCATTGCCATCGCCCGTGAGGGTGACGACCTTGCCAGTGGTTTTGTTCAAAATGGTGATGGCAGCCAACGGAATGCGCACGCCGGATGGGTCTTCCACTACTTCCACTATCAGCTTGGAGAAGTACTTGTCTTTTTCGAGCGGGATGATGTACGGCTTCTTGGCACCGATTTCCTCGGCGGCCACTTCCCGCTTGTCCATTTTGTAGTCGGCCTTGGAGGTCACGATGCTGTACTTCGTGCCCTTGCGCACCTGCACCATCACCTCACCGTTTTTGTCGGTGGTGAGGCTGCTCTTGGAGGCCACTACCGAGCCACCGTAAATCTTGTCGAGCATATTGCCGAAGCTGGTCGGCGTCAATTCCACGGCTGCACCCGTTAGGCGCTCGTTGGTCTCTTTGTCCACCACGGCGATGATGGCATCAATGACCTCTGGCTCGTATTTCCAGTGGTAAATGTCGTCAAGGCCCTGGGCGTCGTCGTTTTTGCGGTCGCTGGCGAAATAGCCCTCCGTGCCGCCGTTCATGCTAACGAAGTTCACGTCGTCGCCCGCTTGGTTGAAGGGAGCGCCTAGGTTGCCCACGAGGTCCCATTGGCCGCTGGCGTTTTGGGCTGCCGCCCAAATATCGAGGCCACCGCTACCGCCGGGGCGGTTGGAGGAAAAGAACAGGTTGTTGTTCTCGTCGAGGTACGGGAAAATTTCGTTGCCGCCCGTGTTTACGCCAGCACCTAGGCTGGTTGGAATGCCCCACACGCCATTTTCGAGCTTGGCCCAGTAGAGGTCCATGCTGTTGTCGGTAGAGCCGGGACGGTTGGAGGAAAAAATCAGCAGCGTGCCGTCCTTGGACAAGGTCGGGTGGCAGGTTGACCAGTCGTCGCTGTTGAAGGGCAGTTCGGTGACGTTAATCCATTTGCCAGCTTCCAAATCGGCGGAATAGAGCTTCAGGTCAATGATGTCCTGGGCGTTTTTGCCGTTGAGGTTGTTGCGGGTGAAAATCATCTTGTTGGCAGCAGGATTGAAGGCCGCAGAGCCGTCGTTGTACTTGCCGTTCACGTCGCCCGTCAGGGAGACCGGCTTTTTGAAAGTACCGTCCGCATTTTTTTCGGCATACTTCAGGTCGGTGTAGGCGCCGCCATTTTCAGAAGGGCACTGCAAAAAGCGGTTGCTCTTCGAGGAAGTATAGACGAAGCCATTGCCGAAAGGCACGGGGCTAAAGTCAAGCTCTTTGACGTTGACTTCCTTGATGTTTTTCAACACTATTCCCTGCTGCCCGATGAGCTGGAAGCTCACAAAAAGGGCGAAAAGCAGAAACAAGGGTTTTATATTTTTCATCGTGTTGCTATTTTAAAATTGATGTTTTTCAAGAAAACCGTTCGATGAAAGCTGGACAGTGTTCTTGTTTGAAACTGGTGCGTGGTCAAGGCTAGACTAGCTCGCCCAAGCACCAGCTATGTGGTTTCTCATTAAAAATAACGGAGGCTCTTGATTTGGCAATCTTCGCAAGGGAAGGTGTAGCCAATCATGAGTTCGAAGCTGCCGTTGGTGGCTTTTCTCAACTCGGAGACGGTGAAGTCGTAAGCAGCGCCCAAGCGTAAGCCGTTTTTGAACTGATAGACCAAGAGGCCGTCAATTGAGTCGTCGAGGCGGTACATGGCACCGACCATGAGGGCATCGCTGAACATAAGGTTCAGGTTCAGGTCAATGTCGAACGGTGCGCTTGGGTTGATACGGGCCTGCACGTTCGGGAGCAGCTCCACGTTGCGTCCTACGGGGATGGAAAGCCCGCCTTGCAGGAACCAAGTGTTCACCGCACCGCTGAACTTGTCGGTGTCGCCGTAGAGCGAGTTGGCCAACATGCGGGGCAGCGAGGCACCGAGGTAGAATTTCCTGTTTTTGAAGAAAACACCGGGGCCAACGTTGAAAGTGGACCTCGACTCCACGCCGGCGCCGATGTCGCCATCGCCCACGTCCACGCCTTCGTTGGCTTCGTTCCAGTCGGAACGGGCATTTTCTACCCTGGCGTTCAAGCCCAGCGCAAGCACGTTGCCTTTTTTGAACTTGATGCGGTAAGCATAGTTGCCAGACACGGTGAGCACATTGTCCAGGCCGATTTTGTCGGTGAGCACGTTGAGGCCCACGCCACTGCGGCTACGTGCGATGGGCATGTGCCCGTAGAGGTTGATGTTCTTGGGCGAGCCGTCAATGCCAGAATGCCATTGATTGCGGTAAATAACGCCCGCATCCAGCACTTCTTTTGAGCCAGCGTAGGCTGGGTTGAAGTTGAGCTGGTTGAAAAGGTTGAAAGTGTAGATGGCCTCACTTTGCGCCCAAACCGAGACGGAAATGAAGGTGATGGCTACTGCGTAAAATATCTTTTTCATGTTCAGAAATTTTATGGTGGTGGTTGGAAGGATTTTAGGCGGTGGTTGCGTTTTGCGCAGCCACCGCCCAAGGTTGTGATGAAGCGTTAACGGACTACTTTGATATAACCCGAACGAACGTTGTCATCGCCACTGCCTGCGTTTTTGTCCAGTTCCAACAAGTAGAAGTAGGTAGCAGCAGGCACTGCTTTTTTATCGCTTCCATAAGTGCCGTCCCAGTTGTTTTCGTAAGGCTCAAACGCCTGGATTTCATCGCCCCAACGGTTGAAGACCCGCAAGCGGTTGTTGGGGAAAGCATTGCCTTCGAGGCAGTCAACTTGCAATACATCGTTGACGTTGTCGCCGTTGGGCGTCATGATGTTCGGAATGATGCACTCCACCACGAAGGTGATGGTCACGGTAGCCTCGCTGCACTCCTCTGGGCAATCCTCCAAGCATATCTCGTAATTGAAGGTCACTTCAGGCAGGGCTGGTGTGCCCGGCGTGTAGGTGAAAGTCCCATCAGGGTTAAAGACCAAGCCCGGTACTGGCCCATCCAACAGCGTGGCAATTACGCCCGTCGAAGTATCGTCGTTGTCGGTCACGTTGCCGCTCACTGGCGTGATGGTGGTACTGTTGTAGGTGTCATCGTTGGCCAATGGCGCTGCAGGGGACGTAACGACCGTAGGCTCAGAAGTGGCATCGCAACCATCCACGGTCACGGTCACGGTGTAGCTGCCCGGCGCTGGCGGCACCACGTTGAAGGTAGGCACGGTGGTCGTACCAATCGAGACGCCATCCTTGAACCATTCGTAGCTGACACTGGTGCCCGTTTGTGGCGTGGTAGAAAGGGTCAGGGCGTCACCTTCGCAAAGCACGTTGGTGGATGCCGTGATGACTGGCGTCGGGATTTCCTGGACAGTCACCTGTATTTGCTGTGGCTCTGCTTCGCAACCATCGTTCGATTCGGCGGTGATGGTGCCAGTGAACGTGCCGTCCACATTTAAAGTGAAGGTGATGGTGGTCAAGGTCGTAACCGTTCCACTGGTATCAAAGAACGGACAGTCAAAGTTCCAATTTACACTGGATGCACCGTTCGGGTCAATGGAGAAGGAAATTTCAATATCGGAATCAAGGCAAGTAGTTTCGTTGCCGCTGATGACCGTGATGATAGGCTTTGGATTGACGTTGACGACAACAGTGGCCGTGTCGGCGCAGTCGCCCAGTTTCACAATCAACATGTACTCGCCTTCGCCCGCCACCGCAATGTCGTTGATAGTGGCTGGGAATGGGCCTTGGCTGGGCACTGGGCCGCCGTTGAACACGAAGCCGTTTGGCCCCATCCACATGTAGGTGACGTTGCCTAAGCCCGAAACACCTGTGCCGCTCAAGGAAACATCCACGCCTTCGCAGTAGGTGCCGCCGCCAGTCACTGTCTCGATTTCAGGTGTTGGGTTCACGGTAACTTGCGTGCAGGTCGGTGGTTCGTTTACGCAGCCGTTCGTAGAAACTAGCTCAAGGCAATACTCGCCTTCTTCGCCCTCCTCGATTTGTCCCAAATCAAGGGTGAGCGTTGTGCCGCTAGGCACAGTGCCAGTTTGACCCGGTATCGGAGTACCGTCCAGTGTCCAAGTGAAGGTAATTGGCGTATTGTCGGCGATGG
>JALOMF010000288.1 GCA_025455635.1 Saprospiraceae bacterium
CGGTTCACGGCCTGTGGTTATACCTTCCATTATTGTTGTTTTGACAAAGAACGAATGGCCAAAAGTAGCACACCCTTCCCAAAATCCGCAATCTGCAATCCGAAAACGGAGTTTCACGCAAGTAAATCCGCAATCATTTCATCGCTTGCGTCAAATCCTCGACAATATCGTCCACATGCTCAATGCCGACCGAGAGGCGGATGAGGCCGTCGGTGATGCCGTTCGCCTCCCTGATTTGCCTCGGGATGGCCACATGCGACATGCTGGCCGGGTGCAGGATGAGCGTGTCCACGTCGCCCAAGGTCGGTGCCAGGGTGCAGAACTTGATGCGGTTCATGAAACGGATGCCCGCCTCCAAGCCGCCCGCCAGCTCGAAGCTCAACATGCCGCCGTAGGCGCTCATTTGCCGCTTCGCAATCTCGTGGTCGGGGTGCGAGGGCAGGCCGCAGTAGTTGACCTGCACCACGTTTTTGTCATTTTGCAAGAATTTGGCGATGGCCAGCGCATTTTCAGAATGACGGTCCATGCGCAGGGCGAGGGTCTTCATTCCGTTGTGAACGAGCCAAGCCTCCCAGGGCGAGCAGTTGGTGCCGGCCAGCTTCATGGCCTGCCAGATGCCGCCGCCCATGCGCATCTGGGCGGTGTGGGTGGTCACGAGCGCCCCAGCGATGGAATTGCCGTGGCCGTTGAGGAACTTGGTGGTGCTGTGCACGATAAAGTCCACCCCGTAGCGCAGTGGCTGCTGGAGGTAGGGCGTGGCGAAGGTATTGTCCACGGCGCTGTACCTGCCGTGCCGCTTCGCAATGCCCGCCAGCGCAGCGATGTCCACGCAGGCGAGGGTCGGGTTGGCGGGCGTCTCGAAATAGAGCAGCTTGATGGCCGGGTCGTCGGCTATCAAGTCCTCGACGTGCTCCAGGTCGTGGAGGTCGGTGAGGATGGTCTCGATGCCCATCGGCTGGAATATTTTCACAAAAAGCTCGGTGGTGCCGCCGTAGAGGTTGCCCTGCGTGAGGATTTTGTCGCCCGATTTGAGGATGCCCATGAGCATGGTGGCCACGGCTGCTTGCCCCGACGAGAAGAGCAGGCCCGCCGCTTCCAAGCCCGTGCCGCTGGCTTCGAGGGCCGCTATTTTGGCGGCTACGGCGTCCACGGTGGGGTTGCCGTAGCGGCTGTAGCCGTGGCCTTCTTTTTGGTTGCTGAAAATGGCGATGCCCTCGTCAATGTTCTCGAAAGCGAACGAGGAGGTGGCATACAACGGCAGCACGTGCGGCTGCGTGGTGCGGGGTTCGTGCGGTTCTTTGGCACAAAGGGAGTTGATGTGAGGCATTGGATTGCGGATTTCGGATTGCGGATTTCGGGATTCGGGGCGGTGCAAATTTGCGCAAGCAAAACCAAATTCAAGCTAGAAATGAAAAACAACTGCGATAGTTGGCCAAAACGCTGGACTTCGGGTTACGAATTTGGGGTGATAAGAAAATCATCAACACATGTTTGTGAGGCTGGAGGACGCTGATTTTTAAGATTGTTTACGTTTGAGGAAGCAAAGAAGCCTTCGGTAATTTGCCTAATAGACGTTTGCCGAAGGCAAACGATTCATAAAATATCATAAAAATCAGCGTCCTTCAGCGTCAAAAATGTTTACACGCCGCTCTTAAATTCGGATTTCACCTGTCCGTGATTTCGGAACTTGCCCCGAAACTTCGGGATTCGGGGCGGTGCAAATTTGCGCAAGCAAAACCAAATTCAAGCTAGAAATGAAAAACAACTGCGATAGTTGGCCAAAACTTGCGTTATTTTGCGTCCCTTTTTGAAAAAAACACAAAGGAACAACACCGGAGAATGGAATGGTTGGCCAAACACCCCAAACAGTCCCTCACCACGGGACTCAATCCGCAATCCGCAATCCGTATTCCGCAATCAAAACACCATGCGACCAGTACCCGATAGATTGATACTCAGCGACGATTTTTACGAGACGCACCAATACGTGGCCGACAAAGGCCAGGGCATCATGCGCCTCGACAAGTTTCTGTCCGACCGCATCTTCCAGATTTCGAGGAGCCGGGTGCAGAACGCCATCAAGGCCGGACTGGTGAAGGTGAACGGCGACGAGGAGAAGGCCAACTACAAAATCCGCCCGAACGACGTGGTGGAGCTGCTCATGCCCAAGCCCCTCGACGAGGCGGTGAAGGTTCACCCCGACAAGATTCCCCTCAACATCGTTTACGAAGACGACGACCTGCTGGTGCTGAACAAGCCCGCTGGCATGGTTGTGCACCCTGGTGTGGGCGTCTATCGGCGCACGCTGGTGAACGCACTGGCCTACTACTTCCAAGACCTGCCCGTGATGGAGGGAAACCCTGACAACCGCCCCGGCCTCGTCCACCGCATTGACAAGGACACCTCTGGCCTGATGGTGGTGGCCAAGTCGGAGTTCGCCATGATGCACCTCGCCAAACAGTTCCACGACCACACCATCCACCGCCGCTACCACGCCATTATTTGGGGGGAAATGCCGGAGGGCGAAGACACGGGCACCATCGAGAACTACCTGGGCCGCCACACCCGCTTCCGCAAAAAAATGACCGTGGTGCCCGACGGCGAGGGCAAACTGGCCATTACCCACTGGAAAGTGCTGGAGCGGCTCTACTACGTCAGCTACATGGAGCTGCGCCTCGAAACCGGGCGCACCCACCAAATCCGGGTACACATGTCGAACCTCGGCCACCCGCTTTTCAACGACGAGCGCTACGGCGGCAACCGCATTGTGAAGGGCACGGTGTTCAGCAAGTACAAGGCTTTTGTGGACAACTGCTTCGAGATTTTGCCCCGCCAAGCCCTCCACGCCAAGGAAATCGGCTTCGTGCATCCCCGCACCGGCAAGCAAATGTTCTTCGACTCGGAACTGCCCATGCCCATGCAGGACTGCCTCGCCCGCTGGCGCACGTATGTGACGGACAGGAAGCAGAAATTGACGCTCGACCAAGAATGATTCGATTGCGGATTTTGGATTGCAGATTGCGGATTTGGGGAGCTGCTAGGTGGGAAGATTTGGATTTGAAGTTTGTTAGAAAGAAAGTCGGAAGCAACTATTTTTGTTTTCTCTAAAACAACATGCTATGACTGAGAAGGAACTTCAAGAAAGGCTAAAACGGTTTGCAGTTTCTATTGTGAAATTTGGAGAGTCGTTGCCTGATACGGCTGGATTCAGGACGGTAAAAAACCAGATTGTTCGTTGTGGCCCCTCCACCGCAGCAAATTACAGGGCAGCTTGTCGGCCAAAATCCACACCCGATTTTATCTCAAAACTAGGTACAGTTGAAGAAGAGCTTGACGAAACCATGTTCTGGCTTGAGTTCACAGTTGCCTTATCAGAAGAATTAAGAGCAAACGTCGGCCCACTTTGGAAAGAAGCAAATGAACTCCTATCTATCATCGTGGCCAGTATCAAAACAGCCAAAAAACGCCAAAAATGACCCATTACCAACGCCCTTAACTTCCAAATTACGCACTGCCCCCAATCCGAAATCCGCAATCCGAAAACGGAGTTTCACGCAAGTAAATCCGCAATAAAATAAATCGTGGCCAGTATCAAAACAGCCAAAAAACGCAAAAAATGACCCATTACCAATGCCCTTAACTTCCAAATTACGCACTGCCCCCAATCCGAAATCCGCAATCCGAAATCCGCAATAAAATAAGCCGCCTTGAAAATTAAAGAACGTATAACCGCCCTCGCCCTTCTCGGCGAGCACCTTCTCCAGCCCGACGAGTACCTCGAAGCCGTCATGCACCGCTCGGAGTACAACAACCCTTGGTTTACGAAGGAAAACCAGCGGCTGGCCATCCAGGCCATTGCTACGCAGTTTTTGGATAAAAACAAGCTGGAAGCATGGGCATCGGCCTACCCTATCGCCGACGAGGCGCCAATGAAAACGGTGGGCATGGTCATGGCGGGCAACCTGCCGCTGGTGGGCTTTCACGATGTGGTCTGCACCTTCGTGGCGGGGCACAAGGCCAAAATCAAGCTCTCGGACAAAGACCAATTCCTGCTGCCCTACCTGCTGAAACTGCTGGAAAAATATGCGCCCGGCGCTGGGGCTTTCTTTGAAATTGCGGAGCAAATAACGGGCTTCCATGCCGTGATTGCCACGGGCAGCAACAACTCGGCCCGTTATTTCGAGGCGTATTTTGGCAAATACCCGCACATCATCCGCAAGAACCGCAACGCCGTGGCCGTGCTCGACGGCTCGGAGACGGAGGCCGAACTGCTGGCGCTGGGCACCGATGTGTTCCAGTTTTTTGGCTTGGGCTGCCGCAATGTCTCGAAACTGTATTTGCCGCAAGGCTATGATTTTCAGCAGTTGATGGAGCTGTGGGAATCGTTCCACCAACTGGCCAACCACTCGAAGTACCGCAACAACTTTGACTACAACCTCGCCCTCGTGATGCTCAACCAAGTGCCGTACTCGAACAACGGCTGCATCATCCTCTCCGAGAACCAGGCCATCGCCAGCCGCATCGCCACCTTGAACTACGAATTTTACGAAGAAAAAACGGCGCTGGAAGCCGAGCTGAAGGGTCGCCATGAAGAAATCCAGTGCATCGTGGCCAAGCCGGGCCTGCTCACCCTGCCCGCCGTCCCTTTCGGACAAGCCCAAGCCCCCGGCCTGATGGACTACCCGGATGGGGTGGATGTGATGGCGTTTTTATTGGGAACTGGGTTGAATTGAGCGAATTCGGAAATCAGGGGGCGACTAGGCACCAGCGACCATGAGGTTGCAGCCCCGCACGTCCGAGTTGTCCAACCGGCCCAGCACCTCAAAGCTGCCATCGGGAAAGACCCTGCCGAGGTCGTCGGTGGCGATGAAGGCGCAAGTGTCGAAATTGGCGAGGTCAATGAGGTTGAGGATGCCCGTTTTGCCCGGCTGCTGCAAGGTGAGCGGGTCGGTGATTTCACGGGCAAACGCTCGCAGGGTCGGCGCTGGCCGGAAGATGCCCTGCCCGGTGGAATAAGCTTGCGAGAACAGCTCCGTCATGCCGTACTCCGAGTGGATAGCCGGGACATTGAATTTTTCCTGCAAAAAACCGTGCAGCTCTGACCGGGTCAGCTCCCGCCTTCGGCCCTTCATGCCACCCGTTTCCATGATGGTAACATGCTGTAAATCAAGCGATTGGCGCTCTGCCAGGTCGAGCAGGGCGAAGGAAACGCCAATTAGGATTACGGGATTACGGATTGCGGATTGCGGATTTTTGGGTGACCGCTCTGCCAAGATTTTTATCAAATCCTCTATGTTTTTCAAAAAAAAGCCGCTCTGTGGATGCTTCGATAGCTGGATAAAATGCTCGGCCATGACCACAAGGCTGCTGCCCGTCCGCTCCAGGTACGAGGGCAGCAGCGCCAGCACAAGCCAGTTGGCGGGGTCGCCGTACTGCTGCTGGAAGCCGTGGACGGTGTTTTTTTTGTAAAAATCAAGGTCACGGACGTGGTGCCGACTGGTGGCCTCCCCCGTGGTGCCGCTACTGGTAAAAACGGTCTCGGCGGGCCATTCCCCGGTTTTTATTTCGTGGTTTTTGAAAAACTGGATGGGGAGGAAGGGAATAGCCTCCATTTTGCTAACCGACTGAATATCAATGTTTAACAACGAAGTATAACGAGCATACAACGGGTTAAAAGCCGCCTGAAAACGGAATACTTCCAAGGCCAACGGCTCGAAGCCTGCGCCGTCGAAGGCTTGTATTTGTTGGTAAATATGCTGCCGCTGCTTCCCGTAGTTCATCTATTGTTAAAGTTTTTGAAGGGCGAATATGGAAATCGAAAGCCCCGTTTTAGCTGCAAAATTTCACCAATAATTCTATTCAACATGAAAATAGCCCCATCGTTGGTGCCAGCTTGGCCACAGCCAAGATTTCTCACAGTGAATTTCCAGTTGCCGACCCTTCGCCACTGCTTCGCTACTTTGCGGGGATTCAGGCTAACGCTCATTTTTCAGAGAAAATAATAGGCGGGCTGGGTTTGCAGTACCAAGGGAGGGGTTTCAAGCACGACTTGGAGAGTCCGCTCGAAGACGTAGAATGGAAGCTGAATTACCTGACCTTCACCCCCAATATCGAGTACAAGCCTCTGCCTTCACTTGGAATCCAAGCAGGTGCAAGCATCGGCCTCAAGCTCAATGAGCGGTTAAACGATGATGATATAACGTCCCTTTTTGAATATGCCAAACCCATTGACATCGGCGGGATGCTCGGCTTGAAATACTATTTCAACGAAAACCTCTACCTCAACCTCAGCTATTTCAACAGCTTGGTTTCCATATCCGATATTGAGGTCACGGACGAAAACGGCAATACTTCTGAGGACAACCTGCGCACCCTGAACCAAAGCCTTTCACTGGGCGTCGGCTACAATTTTTACCTGAAAAAATAACCGCACGGTAGGGGCGAACGTAAGCTTCGCCC
>JALOMF010000289.1 GCA_025455635.1 Saprospiraceae bacterium
GGGTACTTGAACCTTTTTTTTGCCCGTTCGGGAAATAGGGTAGGGAAGCGTCCGACAACCCTGCTAAATTCGCCGGTGAATTAATCTCAACTTAAAAAAGGTCTAAGAAAATCGCCCTAAAAGCGCTCGTTTTCCCATTTACCCCTAATTTCAGCCCGATTTTTAAAAAAATCATTTTCGCTTACAACAAGCATTACCTTTTCATTATGGTTCTAGGAATTCTGAAAGAAGATACCCACGACAACCGGGTCGGCACTACCCCAGAAACAGTGGCCTTGCTGCTCAAGCTCGGCGTCCAACAGATAGTCGTGCAGGCAGGTGCTGGGGAGCGGGCGGGCTACCGTGACGCCGACTACACCGCCCAAGGCGCGCAAACCGTTTCGGAAAGCGAGGTTTTCACCAAAGCCGATATGGTGGTGAAAATCAACCCGTTGACGGCGGAACAGGCCCCGCAGATGCGCAGTGGCCAAATGCTGCTCGGCCAGTACAACCCACTCACCAACCGGGACGTGACCACGCCGCTGCTCCAAGGAAATATCACCGCTTTCAGCCTCGACATGCTGCCCCGCACCACCCGTGCGCAGGCTGCCGACGTGCTTTCGAGCATGGCCACGGTGGCGGGCTACAAGGCCGTGCTGCTGGCCGCCAACGAGTTCACGGGCTTCTTCCCGATGTTCATGACGGCGGCGGGCACGATAAAACCCGCCAAGGTGCTGATTCTGGGCGCAGGCGTGGCGGGCTTGCAGGCCATCGCCACGGCAAAACGCTTGGGCGCAGTCGTGGAGGCTTTCGATGTGCGCACGGCGGCCAAGGAAGAGGTGTTGAGCCTAGGTGCCAAGTTCGTGGACGTGGAGGGTGCTGCCGAAAGCGCCGCCGCCGGGGGCTACGCCATCGAGCAGTCGGAAGAGTTCAAGCAGCGGCAGGCCGATGCCGTGCACAAACACGCCAGCATGGCCGATGTGGTCATTTGCACGGCGCAAATACCCGGTAGGCGAGCGCCTGTTTTGCTCCGCAAAGCCACGGTGGAAGCCATGAAGCCCGGCTCGGTCGTGGTGGACTTGGCGGCCAGCACGGGCGGCAACTGCGAGCTGACGGAGAACGGCAAGACCATTTTCGCCAACGGCGTGAAAATCATCGGCGACTCCTACCTGCCGTCCACGCTGCCCAGGGATGCCAGCGCCATGTTCGCCAAAAACGTGCTCAATTTCCTGAAAATACTGGCCCCCAAAGGTGAGGCCGTGCTCAATTTCGAGGACGACATCGTGGAGGGCACCTGCATCGCACACCAAGGCCAAGTCATCAGCCCAAGGCTCAAAACCCTGCTAGCTTCGGCGTGACACTAGCAACAATCCAACCATTCAGCAATCAAACAATCCAATAATCATGGACGCATTAGCCAGTTTTTTCCTTGAAAACCAGGACATGGTCTATATCGTGATATTGTCCATTTTCCTAGGTATCGAAGTGATATCCAACGTGCCGGCCATCCTGCACACGCCGCTCATGTCCGGTGCCAATGCCATTCACGGCGTGGTCATCATTGGGGCCATCATCGTCATGGGCCATGCGCAAAGCGATGATTACCTGGCACTCACGCTGGGCTTTCTGGCCGTCGTATTGGGTACGCTGAACGTGGTGGGCGGCTTCGTCGTCACCAACCGGATGCTTGAAATGTTTAAGAAAAAGAAGTGAAACGTGATTGGTGATTCGTGATTGGTGACTCGCCAATCCGCAATCCGAAATCCGCAATCCGAAATCAAAACATGAGTTCCTTCCTACTCGAACTTTCCTACCTCATCGGCTCCATCACCTTCGTGGTGGGCCTGAAAAAACTGAGCCACCCAGAGACGGCCCGGCAGGGCAACCTGTTGGCGGCGGCGGGCATGGGGCTTGCCATCCTTGGCACCATCCTTTTCCACGAGCACAATGGCGAGCGCATCGGCAATATCGGCCTGATAGCCCTGGCGGTGGGCATTGGCACAGTGGCGGGCTGGATGATGGCCATGCGGGTGAAAATGACCGGGATGCCTCAGATGGTATCGCTGTTCAACGGCATGGGCGGCGCTTGTGCGGCCATTATTTCCATCGTGGAATACCATACCCACCCCGACGGGGCGGCGGGCTACCTGCTGGTGGTGTTCCTAGGCTTGGTCATTGGCAGCATTTCGTTCAGTGGCAGCATGGTCGCCTTCGGTAAATTGGATGAAAAAATAAAGGACTTCTCTGCGAAATGGCTGACGGTCTTCAACCTGTTGTTGTTGGGCGTCATCATCGTTGTATTGGCCACGGCCACGATGTCCCCCATCACTTTTGGGCCTTCGGTGCTGTGGATTCTGCTGGCCTTGAGCCTGTTGTACGGCGTCCTCTTCGTGATGCCCATCGGAGGTGCCGATATGCCCGTGGTCATCTCCCTGCTCAATTCCCTGACGGGCATGGCCGCTGCTTTCGGCGGCTTTTTGTACGACAACCAAGTGATGCTGACGGGCGGTATCTTGGTCGGTTCGGCGGGTACCATCCTCACGGTGCTCATGTGCAAGGCCATGAACCGCTCCTTGCTGAACGTGATTATCGGCTCTTTCGGCGGCGCATCGGGCGGGGCTGCAGCTGCCAAGGGCGACCAAACCGTCAAGGAAATAAACCTGACCGATACGGCGATTCTTTGCTCCTATGCCAGCAAGGTGTGCATCGTGCCGGGCTATGGCTTGGCCGTTGCGCAAGCGCAACATATTTGCCATGATTTGGAAAAACAACTGGAGGCAAAAGGCGTGGAAGTCTATTACGCCATTCATCCAGTGGCGGGCCGTATGCCCGGCCACATGAACGTGCTGCTGGCCGAGGCCGATGTGCCTTACCCCAAGCTCGTGGAGATGGAGGACGCCAACAGCATGATGTCCAGCACCGATGTGGCCATCATCGTGGGGGCGAACGACGTGGTGAACCCCAGCGCCGAGGACGACCCCAGCAGCCCGATTTACGGCATGCCCGTCATCAAGGTCTGGGACGCCAAGAATATCATCGTGATGAAGCGCTCCATGCGCTCTGGCTATGCGGGCATCGAAAACCCGCTGTTCTTCCACGCCAAGACGAAGATGCTCTTCGGAGATGCGAAGGACACGCTGCAAAAGCTGGTGGGGGAGGTGAAGATGATGTAGGAGCGATGAAGTAGTTGCCAACTACAGTTGGCAAACCGTCCTTCTTGTTGCCAACTGAAGTTGGCAACTACATTTGGCAACTACAAAAAAAGGCAGCCCTTGGGCTGCCTTTCTTGTTTTGAATATGTTTTGCTGAAAAAAGTAAACTTCGAATTGTTTAAGCCAGGCGGGTCATGTCCCGAACGAGGATTTTACCCCGGTTGAAATAAATCATGTCGGATTTGCGGAGGTCGTTCAGCACCAGCGTCACCGTCTGGCGGGAGGTGCAGGTGATATTGGCGATGTCCTGGTGGGTGAGGGAATGCTTCAAGAGCATTTCTAGCCCGACTTTCCTGCCGCTTTTCGTCACGGCGTCCTTAATGAACTCCACGATACGGGTGCGGGCATCTTTGAAAATGAGCGATTCCAGCTTGTTCTCGGCCCGCATGAGTCGGTTGCCGAAGAGGGTCATGATGCGGTCACAGAGGTTGAAGTTCATGCGCATCAGCTTCTTCAGGTCTTCCACTTTCAGGGAGAAGATATGCACTTCTTCCCGGAGGGCCTGTGCGAGGTCTTGGCGCTTTGTTTCACCTATGATGCCCAGCTCGCCGAACATCGCCAAAGGCTGGAACAACGATTTGATGATTTCCTTGCCGTCGTCGGAGTGCATGGCAATTTTTACAATGCCTTTTGCCAAGAAGAAAATCTGGTCGGAAGACTCGTCAGGGAGGTAGATATAGCTGAACTTGGGTTTTACCTTGTATTCTGCCATGGCCTCTAGTTTGGCCTTTTCTTCCGCATTCAGGCAATCGAACAATGGAAAATCGGAAATAGGCGCAATGCCGTTGTGTGTAGCTGTAACTGTCATTTCTTTCTTTTTTACTGACTGTGAAAACTAACTATTGGGTTTACAAACAGATAGACACCGTTTTAATTGTCAGCCCCTACGCAGTTTTGAGTTTTTTCAAAATATTAAACTGAATAGGCTTGCTTGGCGGTAGTGAAAGGGCTTTTCTGTTTATGAAATGCAAAATATTAGTTTGAATAACTTGATTAAAGCGGCCCTTAGCAGTAGATTGTTTTTTAAACAAAGGTTATTTTTTGATTAAGAATTGATTTATGGGTTTTTCAAAAAAAATACCCTGCTGCCGATAAGAAAGGCAACAGGGTATTTCAAGGAAATGAAAATAGGCAGAACCTTAGCTCTTTCTACGCTTCATCACCAAGCTATCGGCGGGGTAGTTGGCCTTGAGGTAGTCCATATTGGATTGCGCCCAAGCGGTCAGTTTGGCCCGTTGCTCATCCGTCAACTTGGCCTCTGGGTGCAGGCCGAACCAAGTGTAGCTGCCGATGGGCATTTTCTTCTCTTTCACCATTTCGATGGTCTCCTCGAACTTGTGGTTCTGGACGGCGATGGGCAGTTTGGTGAACTCCGAGAAGTTCAAGTGCTTTTTGCCGCCCTTCACGTGGCTGTTGAGCCACCAGGCGCTCGGTTGCCAATTGGCATACCATGGGTACGTCGTTTGGTTGGAATGGCAGTCGTCGCAAGCTACTTTCAGGATTGACTTTACGTCATCTGGCACGGTGTATTTTGTGGCTACGCCGTAAGTCTCATCGCCTGAATCATTCTTTGCGTGCTTGATGAACTGGATGATGACCAGCACGGCCAATAAGCCAAGCAGAATTTTCTTTTTCATCGTAATCTTATTTGTTAAAAAAGTTGGTGTGTGACGGTTCAAGCTTAAACATTTTTCACCAATAATAAACACCGCCACTACACCATCTTTATCTCAATTTTATCCCATCATGTCATTGCCCTGCATGTTCATGCGCATGTTTTTGCGCTTGAAGAGCGAGGCATCCATTTTGCCGAAGCGGTAGGAGAAGTTCAAGCGCAGGATTTGCGGGTCACGGTAACGGTACTGCTCTTGGATGAAGAAGTCAGATTCGGTGTAGGTGCCATTCCTGCGGGTTTTGAAAATATCGTTGACGTTCAGGGTCAATGTACCTTTTTTATGCATGATTTCTTTCCGCAGCGCAACGTCCACAAACCAGTTGTCGAGGGAGTAGCCCTGTGCCGTGTTGGTTGGGCCGGGCTGCCAAGGCATCCGGTTGCCGCTGTCGGGCGTGAAAGCAGCCTTGCTACGGTACTCGCCAGTAAGCTGTAAGGTGAAGCCGAGGGGCAGCCTCAACTGTATGTTTTCCTTCACAAACCAACTCAACCGTTCGATTTTCAGGCCGCTTTCCACGTTCGTAGCATCCACCGTGGACTGGTACACGTTCACGTTAGTGGTCAGGTCTAGTATTTTGAAAAAAGTGTTTTTCAAAGTAGCCTCAGCGCCGTAGGCTTGGCTGCTGTTGGCGTTGATATAGCTGATGACGTTCACCGAGCGGTCGAGGTCAGCGTTGAATTCAGGTGCTAACTGCGTGGTAATCAGGTCGGTAGCCCGTTTGTAATAGACCGACACCAAAAGGTTGTGCCCCGGCTTGAGAATGTTCTGGTAGGAAACCTCGACAGAGTTCATGAACTCGGGCAGCAGCTCAGGATTGCCACGGCGCAAGTTCAACGAGTCGGAGAAATCAATGAAAGGCATCGTCTGGAAGAAGTTCGGACGGTTCACCCGGCGGGTGTAGGCGAATTGGATATTGTCCTCAGCATTCAGTTTTTTGGTGACGAAAACGCTGGGGAACAAGCTGAACGGGTAGCTGATGGTGAAAGAGG
>JALOMF010000290.1 GCA_025455635.1 Saprospiraceae bacterium
TTCATTTTGAGATTTTTGAAAAGGGAAAGGAAGATGTGGAAGAGATGTTGAACCATGTAAGGAATTTTGAACGCCATCTAAGCGGCAATAACGATTATTCAGAATCTATGAGGGTGTCTCATCTTTTATTTCTCCGCTATTTTAAACGTTTTATTAGGCTTATGGATAACCCAAATAAGCTTGATGCAGAATTCCTTCAAAAGTTTATTGTAGATTTTGAAAGCGAAAAAGCGCCAATTGTGCTTAAGCCTTGGCTGGTTGAAAAAGCAAGGGGGCTTGCTCAACTGAGCTAGCCCCCTTTTGCTTTAATGTTATTAGGAAACAACCACATCATTTTCTCCAATAATACTCTTCGGCCTGTCAGAGTTCCCACCCTTCACTTCCAATTGCTGGGCAGTTTTGATTTCGAGGTTTTCGAATGCTGCGATGGTCTTTTTTGAATTCTTGATATTCATGGCTAAAAAAGTTTTTGTGTGATGCAGGTGTTGCCTGCCCACGGTCGGTGAATGATATACCAGTCCCCACCCCGGTCCAGGACGCATCCCGTGCCGAGCCATGGTAGAAATGGCGAAAAGCCCCCGGCCTGTCAGCAGCAGCTCACAGGTGGCGTGGATTTTTTTCAAACTTGATGTGGGTAAGCAGCATTCGAGGGCAATGCACAAGCACCGACAAATGGTGTTTTGTCGCGATGGGACCAATGGCTAAACCACGGACGCCTTTGGTGTGCTAGCACCGCCGCTCTTTTCTTAAAATCTGAATAAAATGGGTTTGAATGCTTGAAGCAAAGTCTTCAATCACAGCGCTGGGCACAAAGGGGGGGATGACGTGCAAGGTGCTGTTTGCTTCAGGTTGGGCTTTATAGTGTTTTAAAGCATCACTTTATTGTAGGCCGTATTGGGTAAGCTGTGTGGGCCTTCTTCATTTGAAAAGTGACACAAAAATGCGGAGGTAAGAATAAAAAATGCAAGTGGAAAAACATAATTCTGTGACACAGAAAATCGTCCAGATTTAATTTTATTGTTAATATAAATCATGCAGCGGCCCGTGTTCTTTTTTTTGTTGAAACATTTAAAATGCGGAGCAGGAAACTTGGGAAAAAGGATTTGAATTGTAAAAATAATTAATATGTGGCACGGTTCTTGAACCTATTTGAGTTGTGGTTTTAGGCTTTTTTTGAAAACCAGTTTGGTCTATTTTAAGTGCACCAAACATTTGTAATTTTCATTCAATGTTCAAGGCTGCCTACCCATCCGATTTAAGCTTCCACATACTGCGAGAAACACCTGCACAACCAGCTTGTTTCAGTTGTTAACCAACTGATTGTCAATGTTTTATTAATCCGGCAACAAGCTCGGTAATTAACAAATTTTAATCCATTTGCCGTGAAACACTTCAACCTGTTCTGGGCTGTACTCGCATGCCTGTCACTATCCGATTTCAGTTATGGTCAATGTTCTTTGGCCTGCAACGACCTCGTCAATGTATCCCTTCCTCCGGAGGGTTTTGGGGTCATCACGCCCGACATGGTGCTCGACGGGGACGAGACTTTCTGCACTGGCCCGAAAACCGTCACTGTCACCACTTTGGAGGGTGAGGTTTTGCACGATACTGTGACATGCGACCAGTTGAATTTTACGCTAAATGTTACCGTTTTGGACATAAATTCTGGTACTTCTTGCTGGGGTACGCTATTTATACAAGACTATTTGCCACCAGTTATCACCTGCGCCGACCTCACGGTTGACTGCACGGACGACCTTTCGCCCACCAGTTTGGGCTTCCCAACGGTCACCGACAACTGCGACGCAAGCCCCAACCTCAACTATTCCGGGCAGCCCGTCATGCAGCCCTGCAACAGCCAGTTCAGCGCCATACTCATGCGCACTTGGCATGCCACCGACGAAAGCAACAACCACGCTGCGCCTTGTGTGCAAAAGATTTTCGTGAAACGCCCCAGCTTCGCCGACATCGTGTTCCCGCCCAACCGGGATGGGATACAAGCCCCGGCCCTGGCCTGCGGCAGCCCCAACACCAACCCCACCAACACGGGCTTCCCCACCATTGACGGCAAGCCGGTCATCGAATTTTGCAAAATGTCCGCCACCTTCGAGGACATGGTCATTGGCGGCTGCGCCAACGAGCAGAGCATCATCCGGTCTTGGACGGTGCTCAACTGCTGCACCAACGAAGTGCTGGAGCACAACCAAATCATAAAAATAGCAGATGACAGCGGCCCGGTCATCAACTGTCCCGGCACGCTCAATTTCGGCACCAACGGCCCCGGCTGTGCCGGCACTTTCTTTTTGCCAGCCCTGTCGGCTACCGACAATTGCTCCAGCAACATCACCTGGCGCACGCTGGCGCCTTGGGGCATCCTCAACAGCAATGGCGGCATGGCCTACGGCATCGCCACGGGCAATTACGTCGTCACCTACGAGGCAAAGGACGCCTGCGGCAACAAGACCACCTGCCAAGTCAACGTCGTGGTGTCCGACAACGTAGCCCCTGTGGGCATCTGCATCGAGTACACCGTGGTGGCACTGAGCAGCACGGGCCTCGCCTCGCTGGCCGCCAACCTCCTCAACAATGGCAGCTACGACGCCTGCTGCCCCAGCGTGAGCTTTTTGGCAAAAAGAATGGACCAGCCCGCTGCCCCATTTACCCCAAGCGTACAGTTCACCTGCGCCGACGTGAGCGCCCCCGTGGCCATTATTTTACAGATAAAAGACTGCCATGGCAACACCAATACCTGCATGGTGCAAGTGACCGTGCAGGACAAAACGCCGCCCTCGCTCAACTGCCCCCCGGCCATCACCATACCCTGCTCCACCTTGCAGCCGCCCTCGGTCACGCTCACGGGCTGGCCTGCGGCAAACGACGCTTGTGGCATCGACACGGTCTTTTTCGCCGACGCCGAGAACCTGAGCATGTGCAACGTGGGCACCATCACCCGCACCTTCACGGCGGTGGACGTGGCTGGCTTCACGAAGACCTGCACGCAGACCATCAAAATGGTGGACAATACCCCCTCGCAGTTCTTCTTCCCACCCGACACGGTCGTGGGCTGCGACAGGCCGATTGACAGCCTGCTCGTGGGCGAACCCGAAGTGGTGGCCGACTGCGAACTCTTCGGCCTGAACGTGTCGGACGATGTCTTCCCCGTGGCCTGCGGCCTAAAAATCTACCGCACCTACACCTACAAGGACTGGTGCAGCGGGGCCGACACCTCCTACGTTCAGTTCATCAAAGTGGAGGACAACGAGCCGCCAGTCTGGAATGACCCCGCCGGGGCGCAGGACTTCGTCTTCCTCTGTGGCAGCGACGTGGTGAAGCCGCCAGCGCCCACTGCCACCGATTTTTGCAGCACCGACTCGGTTTACGTCATCTCCGACGTGACGATACCCGGCACTTGCCCCAATCGTTTCACAAGGATTTTGACCTACGGTGCCCAGGATTCCTGCGGAAACGTGGCCACGCCCTTCGTGCAAACCATCCTGGTCAACGACGTGCTGCCGCCAACGGCTAGCCCGCTGCCGACCATCGGGCCATTCACCTGCTACTCGACCATGCCCGCCCCAAACCCCAACGTGGTGCTGGGCGAGACGGACAACTGCATCGGGCCAGTGACGGTGACTTGGGTCTCCGACGGCCCCAACCCCGGCTGCTCCGGCACGGTCGTGCGCACCTACCGCTTGGCCGACGCCTGCGGCAATACTGCGCTCATCACACAGAACATTTTGATAAAAGACAACGAGGCACCCACTGCCAACCCATTGCCGACCCTTAATTTGGCTTGCGCAAACCAAGTGCCGCTGCCCATCACGAGCGTGGTCACTGGCGCAGCGGACAACTGCGGTGGCGCTGTGACGGTCGGCATCGGCACCGATACGGGCAGCCCCGGTTGCGAGGGCACCATCACCCGCACCTACCGCCTGACGGATGTCTGCAACAACTCAAGGCTCATCACCCAGCTCATCCATATCAACGACTCGGTGCCGCCCATCGTCACTTCGCCGGACACCATCCGCCAGACCGTGGCGGGCCTGGGCTGCCAGACCTTCGTGACCGTGCAGGCCAATGTGACCGACAACTGCCCCAGCAACCCCGTCATCACCGCCAACAGCTTCAATGGGAATGGCTCCAATGCCAGCGGTTTTTACCCCGTCGGAGAAACCATCGTCACCTTCACCAGCACCGATGCCTGCGGCAACGTGGGCACCAAGCAGACCGTGGTCTTGGTGGACGAAAACGAGAACCCATCTGCTGACTGTGCCTCCTTCGAGTTGGAACTTGATAGCCTCGGCATGGCCATCGTGCCCTTGGCCACGCTCATTGCCAATGGCACCATCGAAGGCATGGACGCCTGCACCGATGTCACCATCACGATTGACCCGGACTCCGTCTCCTGCGACGATTATATTTCTGAAATGGACCCGATTATCTACACGGTAGTGGTCACGGATGAATTCGGCAACACGGCCTCTTGCTCGTCAGGGTTCTTTTTGCTCGACCCCTTCAATGTCTGCGTAAACGACGACCCTGGCCTTGTCAGCGGCCTGATTTTCAACGAAGCCCACGAGCCATTGGTCGGCGTGGAAGTGCAGATGTTTGACAATACAAACATGAGCCAGACGCACACGCAAGCTTATGGCCGCTACCTGTTCCAAGACGTGCCGCCGGGCATGAGCTGCCAGTTACAGCCCGTGAAAAACGATGACCTGCTGAATGGCGTCACCACATTCGACCTCGTGCTACTGAGCAGGCATATCCTCGGTACACAGCCGCTCGATTCGCCCTACAAAATACTGGCTGCCGACGTGAACAACTCCGGCAACGTCTCCACGTTCGACATCGTGGCGCTGCGCAAGGCCATACTGCAAGTGACCAACTCGTTCCCGAACAACAATTCGTGGCGCTTCATCGAGGCGGGCTACCAGTTCCCCAACCCCGCCAACCCATTCGTGGGGCAGGTGCCAGAAAGCACTTGGGTGAACACCACGGGCAGCACCCTGAGTGGCCGCAATTTCGTGGCGGTGAAAGTCGGTGACCTGAACGGCAGCGCTGACCTTGATTTCAACGAGGCCGTGGTCTCGGAGCGCCACCAATCGGGCGAACTGACGCTCTCGGTACCGAACTGGCAGCTCAAGGCAGGCAAGGAAGTGCGCATCCCCGTGACCTGCGGCGAGGCCATTGACCTCTCGGCGCTGCAAGGCACCATCGAGTTCGATGCCAGCAAAATGGACTTCGTGGGCGCAGTGGGCGAGTGGCTGGAAGGGCTTGGTGCCGACAATTTCGGGGAGCCAGCACCGGGCACCTTGACCCTCGGCTGGCACGATGCCACCGACCGTGCGCTGGAAGCTGGCAGCACCCTGTTTTACCTACAATTCCTGATGCATGAAGATGCATCCATCGAAGAGATATTAGCAATGAATTCCACAACAACGCCGGCCATTGCGTACAAGAATGGCGGTATTCCCTTGAACGTTCGCTGGCGCATCCACGAGGCACCACAAATGCCCGTGGATGCAGCCCCGCTTTTCTCGCTGGGGCAAAACAGGCCGAACCCGTTCAACGACGAGACCAGGATTGGATTCATGCTGAAAGAAAAAATGGCCGTTCACCTCGAAATCATTGACCTGAGTGGCCGCAAGACCACCGTGCTGAAAGGCAAAAGGGAAGCTGGCTGGCACGAAGTGGTCGTGGACAAATCCATGATGGGCGGCCCCGGCGTCTATATCTACCAGCTCACCACGCCGAGCGGCACCGAGCGGCGGAAGATGGTCTTCCAGTAGTTGGGAAATTCATTTCCCAACAAAAAAAACTGAACCCTGTCGGGAAATTA
>JALOMF010000291.1 GCA_025455635.1 Saprospiraceae bacterium
GTTGTTGCTGACGCTCACCCAAGTGCGGCCCTTGTCGGTGCTCTTGAACACGTAGGGCTTGAAATCGCCCCGCTTGTGGTTGTTGAACGTGGCATAAACGACATTTTCATCGTGTTGCGAAGCAAGCAAAGCGTTGACATAAGTGAGTTCAGGAACGCCGGGGAAGCTGCTGATTTTCGTCCAAGTCTTGCCGCCGTCCTCGGTGATTTGCACGAGGCCGTCGTCCGTACCGACGTAGAGCAGGTTGGGATTTTTCGGGCTTTCCGAGAAGGCGACGATATTGCCGTACTCGCTCGTGCTGGCGTTCTTGCCGACGGCGTCCATGCTCTGCACCCTGCCCATCACTTGCAGCGTGTTGCGGTCAATTTGGCGGGTCAAATCGGGGCTGATGGCCGTCCAAGTGTCGCCCCGGTCTTCGGTTTTATAGACCCGATTGGCGCAGTAATAGAGCCTTGTTCCCTTGTGGCGGCTCACCGCCAATGGGCTGTCCCAGTTCCAGCGCAAGGTGTTTTCGCCTTCGAGCGGCTTGGGTTGCAGGCTGGTCATTTCGCCGCTGATGCGGTCGTAGCGCACGAGGCCACCGTTCTGCGATTGCGCATAAATGATGTTCGGATTATCCGGGTCAATCTGGCTCTCGAAGCCGTCGCCGAGGCTGGTCACGTACCAATCGGAATTGGTGATGCCGTGGCCGTTGCGGGTGCGGCTGGGGCCGCCGAGCGAGAAATTGTCCTGCGTGCCGCCGTGGATATGGTAAAACGGCAGCGTGTTGTCCACCTCCACTTTGTAAAACTGCGTGACGGGCAGGTTGCCGTGGTATTTCCAGGTTTTTGCCCCATCAAAACTCTCGTAAACGCCGCCATCGCAGCCGGATAGTATATAGTTCGGGTCTTTTGGGTCAAACCAGATGACGTGGTTGTCCACGTGCTTGAACTCCTCGCCGAGGCCGCTCCACGACTTGCCGCCGTCCCTTGTTATTTGGTTGAAAACATCCATCGCAATGACCGTGTTCGGCTCGGTCGGGTGCGCAAAGATTTCGCTGAAATAATTGCCGCTCGTCACAAAGCCGCCTTGTTTTTCCCAACTGGCGCCCCGGTCGGTGCTGCGGAAGAAGCCGCCCTTGCCCTCCTGCGCCTCGGCCATCGCATAGATGATTTCGGGATTGGAAGAATAAGCAAGGCTGATGCGCCCAAGGTCGCCGCCGGGCAGCCCTGTGGCCGATTTCGCCCAAGTTTTGCCGCCGTCGGTGGATTTGTAAATCGTGCTGCCGGGGCCGCCGCCCACATAGGTAAACACATGCCTGCGGCGCTGGTGCGCTGCCGCAAACAGCACGTCGGGATTGCGGGGGTCCATGATGAGGTCGGCGACGCCCGTGTGCTCGTCAATCAGCGATTTGCCGTCTGCACCGTTCAGCACCATTGCCCAGGTCTTGCCGCCATCGGTGGTTTTATAAACGCCCCGGTCGCCGCCAGCGCTCCAAAGCGGGCCTTGCGCAGCCACGAAAACCACGTCCGAATTGCGGGGGTCAACGATGATTCTGGCGATATGCTCCGAGTTTTTCAGGCCCATGTTCGTCCAGGATTTGCCGGCGTCGTTGGAGCGGTAAATGCCGTCGCCATAGCCCACCGAGCGCTGGTTGTGGTTTTCGCCCGTGCCCACCCAGACCGTGCTGGGGTTGCTGGGGTCGAGCACCACGCAGCCGATGGAATAGCTGCCCTCGCCGTCGAAAATGGGTTCGTAAGTGGTGCCTGCGTTCACGGTTTTCCAGACGCCGCCGCTGGCCGAGGCCACGTAATACACCGCCCGGTTCTGCGGATGCACCGCAAAATCGCTGATGCGCCCGCTGGTGATGGCCGGGCCGACGCTGCGCCACGTGAGGCCGAGACCGAGGGTGTCGAGGTAGTGTTTGGGGTCTTCCTTGGGCTTTTTATCGTCTTTTTTCTGTGAAAAGGCTTGGGTGGTAAGGAGCAGCAGGGCTGCTAGGAGGATGGTGGAAAGTTTGTTCATTCGTTGCTTGAAATTTTAGGGCGGGAAGGTAAGTATTTTACTTTTTATGTAGGATTTGTCCCGTCATTTCTACAAATTTGTCTTTTCTTCATTACAAGCGAATAAAATGAAAACAAGTATTTTTCTGGCAATACTGACTTTTTTGTTAATTTCCAGTTGCAAAAAAGACGATGAAACACTGCGTGTGAAATTGAACATAGCTGAAGATTATCTTTCTGGCAACCAGCAAGGTTGGGCCATTTTGTCCGATTTGGAAGGGAATGTGCTTACTTGCCAAAATTTTCGAAACGGAGACAAACTTGATTTGAAAAATGAAATTCCTTACAAAGGCGGTGATTATCATTTGACGGTGGTAAAAAGATCACTTGTCATTTTCAATGAATGCTGTGATACAGATTGGGATGTATTCGATTTTGAGACTTTTGCCTTCATATCAAGTAGGGACTTTTCGCTAACACGGCAAGCGCCAGAGAGTTATCCAGACTTTTATCCAAGAGCATATATAGACCTCCATTTAGACAATGGCGCATTAGAGAATTATTTCGCAAGTTCCACCTTAGGTAGTAGTGGTGGCGAAGACTGGCACAATCCCAAAACTGTTGGTATGAAGCGCAACAGCGGCGATGTATATTTGATAATAAAAATGGCGGCTGAACAAAACTGGCGCCATGCCTTTTTCGAGGAAGTGGCAAATGGAACAACAATTAGCTTGAACACCTCCGAAATGGAAACCGTGCCTATGTCCGCTGTCGAAACACCATCGGATTATGAATCCAGTTTGGAAATTTTAGGCATACGCAATTGCGATAAGCATGAATTTTTAACCATACAATCATACGCTAAAGGAGAAAACGGTGTCATACCAGCACGTTATTCTGAAGGAATTTTTGACAGGTTCAGAAGCAAGGTAACCCTAAGAAAAGGCGATGAAACGTTTCAATTTCATCAATTGGGAGCGCCAGTTGACTTCTATTTCCCATCTCCTTTAGGCTTCAATGTTGAGGATAAAAACATACAAAATTTTAAACTAAGCCATAATTCAACTCCCACTGTTTTCGAGGCTGATTGGCATTTTCATACTACTGAGTTCGGTTTTGACCTTATTAGTGAGGTCAACTGGAAAGTATGGTCTGATTTTCCACAAGATTTCAAGGCACCTAAATTGCCTACTTGTATAACCGATGAATCGGATTGGATAAATCTTGATGATTTGCGTTTGCAGTCGGTTACAGAAAGGAAATATAGCAGCATAGCAAATTATAGCGATTATATTAATTTCTACCTAGAAAACCGATTGAACCCAATCGGATGCTTTGAAAGCAACTTTAATATGGAAGGCACCCTTGAGGTGAAGACCAAGTGGTTATGGTAAACGCTTGTGCAGAAAGGAGCAACAAGGCTGCTATAAATGAGATGGAAAGTTTGTTCATTTTCGCTTGATTTGATTAGGGGGAAAGGTAGGGAGAAGACTAATAATCATGCTTCAAAATCACCCCTCCTTCCGCATCAAAAACACCTCAACGCCCCCTTTGCCCTTTATCTCCACGACGCCCCTCTGCTCAAAGTCAAACTGGTCTTTCATTTTCTCAAACACATTCGCAGTGACCTGAATGGCGCTGGGTACACCGTTGGATTCCATTCGACTGGCCATGTTGACGGTGTCGCCCCAGAGGTCGAAGAGGAAGCGCCGCTCTCCGATGATGCCTGCCACGGCGGGGCCTGTTTCCACGCCGATTTTGAAGTGGATGTTGCGGCCCTCGTGCTCGTAGCCGTCCAACTCATCCAGCACGGCCTTGCAGAATTGCAGGGCGGTCTCCAAGTGGTTTTTGCTGGGAATGGGGATGCCCGACACCGCCATATAGCAGTCGCCGATGGTCTTTATTTTCTCCAGGCCATAAGCGCCCGTGAGCTGGTCTATCTTGGAAAAAAGGTGGTTCAACAATTTCACAACTTCCTTGGGGCTTGACTCGGACGACAGCTGCGTGAAGCCCACCATATCAATGAAAATGACGGTGGCCTCCTCAAAATAATCGGCGATGGAATGCTCGCCCAGCTTCATGCGGCTGGCGATGGTGTCGGGCAGCATGTTGAGCAGCAGTGCTTCCGATTTCTTCTTTTCGACGCCAAGCGCCTTGGACTGCCGCCAGATGACGCCGCCCAAGCCCGCCATCACTGCCAAACCGATGCCCAAGCCCCATAAAAAGCGGCGTTGTTGCGTGTTTTTGGCTTCTAAGCTTGCTTTTTCGACTATCCGCTTCTCTTCCTGTTGGCGGGAGGCGGTCAAGCTGCCTTTCAGCGAGGCGCCTTCGTCCAGTTCTTTTTGCATGGAGCGGAGCAAAGCGTTTTGATAATTGGAAGCTTCCTTGTAACGCCCCGTAGCCTGTAGCGATTTTATCAAGACCTTTAAGGACTCCCAGTAAGCATCGGCCCTGTAATGAAAAGAGGAGTCTTGGTCGAATACTTCCACGGCATCAATCAGCAAGGGTATGGCACGGTCGTGAAAGCCTTGCGCTTGCGCATACTTGGAATAATACAAATTCCAATGACCACGAAAACGGGACAAGCCCATTGAATCCAATTTAGATGCACGAAGCAATTCATCGGACTTTTCAAATGCTTGCTGTGCCAAGTCAAACTTGCGCAGTTCCGTATAAGCTTCCCCCAATCTCATCATGGAATAATAATTCTTGTCATTATCTTCCCGTTTAACTTCTTTTTCCAGTACTTTCACTGCCTTGTCATATTTGCCTGCTTTCATCAAACAATCCACAATCACTTCGGGTAAATCACGCCTGTCCGCTTCCCTTATTCTTTCATTAGCCGCCATTTGGTTGAAAACATCAATTGCTTCTTCGTATCTTCCACCCCGATAATACGCCAATCCCAACACAAAATGACTATAAAAGACGGTTGTAGTATCATTTGAATAACTGGTGTACTCAATACTTTTTTTAGCGCTTTCTATTGCTTTATCATGGTCGCCCAACAAAGAAAATATTTCTTCCTTGGTATAATACACACTGGCAATCAAATCTTCTGGAGCATCCCGTTTTTCATAATATGGCGTAATATCATTCAGCATATTTAATGCTTCGGCGTACCGTTCATAAAACTCTAAAACCAAAGCAATATTGATAAAGCGCCGTGCAGTTTTTTCTTTCATCTCTGGTATATCTGGATAATATTTTTCAATCTTTTTCACAACCTTCATCACCTCGGCTTCCGACAAGCCCAACCTGGTCCAATCATCATATACCCGAATGATATTGTTCACGTCTCCCGACTGCAATGCAATTGCCTCTGCTTTCTGGATATAATCTTTTATTATAAAACTGTCCTTCTGCTGTGCGTAAAAATTGGCAATGTCAATATAAGCCTGTATCCGCATCGTATCGTGCAGCCCCGGCTTTTGCAACACTTGCAGCATGCTGTCACGCTGCTTAATATTGATGGTTTGCCCCAAAGCGTAGCTGCCCAAAAAGGCCACAAAGAGAATTGTCAAACAAGAGCGTAGTTGTTTTTTCATTGCGTGTTGTAGATTTTAGGGCGAAAAGGTAGGAAATTCTGAAAACCCACCATGCAGAAATACGCTACAAAGAAATCACCTTTTACAAAATTCAACTTTGCCAAGGAGTTCTTTCTTTCGCCCTTATTTTTTTCAAAACAAAACGACCCTCGGCCCCACCCCGCCCGACCGCAGCACCCACTTCCCCGACATCAACGCTGGCATGGACAAGCGACCCGCCAAAGGCGTTCGTGACGGCGCCAGGGAAGCACCCACAGTTGCAGTTGTCGGTGAAATCGTGACGGACAATGCCGCA
>JALOMF010000292.1 GCA_025455635.1 Saprospiraceae bacterium
TTGGTGAAACAAGGGACAATGTAAGCGGGCAGCGGTAGTTGGTAAAATATTTTTTTAAGGTATAAAAAAAAACGTCTGCCTCGAAAAATCAAGACAGACGCATCAAAACAAAACGAAAAACCAACTTTAAACAAGTCTTTTAATTCCTCTAGTAACCATTGGGGCACCCGAAATGTTGCCCGAAAGGTTGTTAATATATTCTTAAAACAGGCTGAAACCCCTGTATTTACTGGCTTATTGACCTTTCAGCTTCACGCTGATATTTTCCTGTTTGCCACTCCGGTTGACGACCAGCGCCACCGTTTCGCCAGCTTTCGAGCCGCCTACTACCTCCAGCAAATCAGCAGATGATTTTACCGATTTGCCATTGGCTTGTACGATGACGTCGTTTGGTAGAATCCCGGCGTATTGCGCCGCTCCGCCGTCCACTAAACTTTCAACAAGGACACCCTGCGAGATGTTCAAGCCCAATTCATTGGCCACGCCATTGTCCAAGTCGGCGATGTTGATGCCGAGGAAGCCCCGCTGGTACGAGCCGTTCTCGATGATGTCGTCCACGATGCCCACGGCGAGGTTAATGGGAATGGCGAAGGAGTAGCCTTCAAAGTAGCCCGTCTGCGTGGCGATGGCCGTGTTGATGCCGAGCAGCCTTCCGCTGGCGTCCACGAGTGCGCCGCCACTGTTGCCGGGGTTCACGGCTGCGTCGGTCTGGATGAACGACTCGATGGGGGCCTTGCCCTTGATGATGTTGATGTCACGGCCCTTGGCACTGATGATGCCCGCTGTCACGGTCGAGTTGAGCTCGAGGGGGTTGCCCACGGCCAGTACCCACTCGCCGATTTTGGCGTCGTCGGAATTGGCAAGGCGCATGGTTTGCAAGCCCTTTGCCTCGATTTTCAGCACAGCGAGGTCGCCGTCAGGATAGGTTCCCACGATTTCAGCCTTGTAGGTCTTGTTGTCATTGGTGGTCACCTCCACCTCATCGGCAAATTCCACGACGTGGTTGTTGGTGATGATATAGCCATCCTCGGTGTAGATGACGCCAGAGCCAGTGCCCTGCTTGGGCTGGTTGTAGCTGAAGAAGGGGTTGCGAAGGAGGCCTTCATCGTTGAAAAAATTGGGCCAAGGGGCGTTCTGCTGTCGCTGCGGCCGGTTTTCACGGGCTTTTTTCTCGCTCTCTTTGGCGGAGATATGAACCACGGCGGACGTGGCCTTGGCCGCTGCCTCCGTGAAGTCGAAGGGCACGTTCAGCGCTGGCCCGACATTGAGGTTGTTGACTTGTTTGGCGTATTGGCCAGCGCCGTCGCTGGTTTTGGACTGGTCGGTGTTGAATGCGAAATAACCGCCGAGGGTGATGATTCCACCAATCATCCCGGCAATTACGAAGGAAAATACCTGCTTCATGGTTGAATTATGTTTTTAAAGTTTAGTGTTAAAGGTTGCTGTTTTGGCCTTTTGGTTGCTTTGTGCAAAAATAAACGCCTCGGCCAAGCGTCGGTTATTGCCCAAAATCGCTTTAACGACAAATTAACAAGCACTGGGGCACAGGATACCAAATCGTAGTGGGCGGCGCTGAACAATCAGGGCACTGCCCCAAATATTTTCAAATCCTTTTGCCCAAAACCCATCAAAATGCCGATTTTCACCCCGATTTTTCCTTTTTTTGCCCATTCGCCGGAGGGTTTCGGCCAATTGCACAGCTCCATGTTTAACGAAAAGCCCGATTTTCACAAATTGCTTCAGCCAGCCACCGAGTTGGAGGCCCGGCTGTTGGATACCCCTGAGTTTCAAGCAGGACTGAACTGGGGCAAGCCCCGCTTTGGCCACCCGGAGGGCCTGGTCGGCTACCACGTGCGGGACGTGCTGGACAACGTGGAAGCCTGTGCCAACGACGAGGATACCCGCCTGCGGCTCCGCCTCATTGCCATTGTACACGATGCTTTCAAGTACAAAGAATTTCAGCTTGGCCGCCGGGTGAAGCACCACGGGCTGTTGGCGAGGGAGTTCATGGAGGCGCATATCAGCGACCCCATCCTGCTCGACATCATCGAGCTGCACGACGAGGCGTTCTACTGCTGGCGGGCCGCCAACCTCGAAAACCAGCCCGACACCGCTGCCAAACGGCTCGAAAAACTGCTCGACACCATTGGCGACAACCTGCCATTCTACTTTGATTTTTATAAATGCGATACCCGCACGGGCGACAAGATTCAAGCCCCGCTCTACTGGTTCGAGCAGATAGTGCGCAGTAGGTGACGATTGATACCCTGCGCCGCACCGCCTACTTGCCGATTGAAGCTATATTTGCCTTATGAAAAAATTCAATTTCGCCAATGTCCTGATAGCCTTGGTCGTGGTATCGGGCATCATCACCGTCGCCAAGCATTTTTACTTCAAGCCCAGCGTCAACGACGGCGAAAAAGCGCCCGACTTCGTGGCCATTTCCCACCATAACCAAGGCTTCAAGCTCTCCGACCTGAAGGGCAAGTATGTGCTGCTCGACTTCTGGGGCAGTTGGTGCGGGCCATGCATCGCCGAGGCCCCGGCACTCATTTCCCTGCATGAAAAATACGGCGCTGCCCGCTTCAAGGACGCCGAGGGCTTCGCCATCGTGAGCGTGGCCGTGGAGAAGGACAAGCAGCGCTGGATGGCCGCCATCGAACGGCTCGGCCTCCCGTGGCCTTACCAAGCCATTGACCCGGTGAGCAACTACAAGTTTTTCGACTCGCCCATCGCCAATTCTTATGGCGTGAAGCAGTTGCCGACCAAGTTCCTACTGGATGGGGAACGAAAAATCGTGGGGGTGGATATGGCGCTGGAGGCGGTGGATGGTTTTTTGCGGGAGCGGGTGGCGGAGTGAAGGTGCGTTACAAGGTTGCTCGGCATGACTCGTAATTGACATGCCTTGTAAAGCTATAGTTTGATAAAAGCAGAGTAAAAGTCAATGTATAGGTTGACCAGTTTTGCAAAAAATGCAGTAATAGCTTATGTGAGCGCACACATTTAGTTATCTAAGGTATAACGACAAGTTCTTACTTGTTCAACAATTTCGTTGATTTCCTCCATTGAAGGCGCTTCTGCTACGTCAACATCTTCCGTGATGGCTGCCAGTTTTTGACGGGCAAGGATACGGGTCTCCCGCTCCGAAAGGGCAAAGGACTTGAACTCCAGTTTGCCTGCTAGTTCCAGCAGCAACTTTGGGTCAGATTTTGAGGGTACTTGGATGAGGATGGAGGGCATTGTAAATTATAATTCAGTTGAAACTGTATAACAAAAATACTTGCATCATAGTGCTGAATTCCACTTATCTTTCCGCTTCAAAATTTCTTGATTAGAAATAACGATAAACTCAGAGCTATGCATATTTTATATGTAGACGAAAGCGGTGACCCAGGGATACACAAGTACGGGTCACCATATTTTATATTGTCAGGATTAGTTGTTTCGCAAGATGAGTGGCAGAAGTATCTTGAGCGGATAAAGAAGTTTAGACAATCAGTTAAGGAAAGATATGGTCTATTAATAAGGGAAGAGATACATGCCTCTGAATTGATAAGAATCAATAAGATTAAGTCTTATCAACAAATTAGAAAAGCTGACCGTATCAAAATACTTCAAGAATATTGCATTCAGATACCAGTCATTTTCGATACTGCGAAAATCATTAACGTTTGTCTTAAAAAAACCGACTTCACTTCGCCAGAACAAGTCCAGCTAACTGCTTGGAATCGACTGATTCAAAGGTACGATACTTATCTAAAAAAAGGTGTGAAAGATAAAGGCATCATTGTTTCAGATGATACAGATGGGCACAAGATTATGCGTCTGCTAAGAAAGATGCGCATATACAATCCAGTGCCCTCTCATTTTGGCTCGGCCTACAACTCGCCTACTGACAACATTATTGAAGACCTTTTCCAAAGGAACTCAAATAGTTCCTACTTCATTCAAACAGTTGATGTTGTTGCTCATTTGCTTTACCGAAAGGAATTCCCGAAAGGCAGTCTAAAGAAGTATGGCATTGAGAAGCTATTCGACACACTCGAACCAATTTTATTGAAAGAAGCATCCAGGGGAGATACATTTGGAGTAGTCCGAAAATAAAAATGCCCCGGTTAAAAACCGGGGTCTTTTTGCGGCACGATGAGGTCAAGGGACCAAACCGAGTCGACTTATCTTTTGTGCCTCTTAGTCATAAAAAACTGCGCAAAGCTATAAAAAAAATGCTAAAAGACCAATTATTTTGCTGTAAACCTTGCCGCATTAACAGGCTTGCCTTGTGATTCTCACAATTGAAATCGCAGAAACCCCCTATCTTCCCGCCCTAAATCCAACCATCACCCGTCATGACAAACAACGACAAACGCCTTTTCCTCCTCGACGGCCATGCCCTCGTTTACCGGGCGCACTATGCCTTCATCACCCGCCCGCTCATCAATTCCAAAGGCTGGGACACGAGCGCCATCACGGGCTTCGTGCGCACCCTGACCGACCTCATCAACAACCAAAAGCCGACGCACCTCGCCGTGAGCTTCGACCTGCCGGGCGGCACCTTCCGGGACGATTGGTTCCCCGAATACAAAGCCAACCGGGACGCACAGCCGGAGGGCATCACCTTCGGCCTGCCGTGGATTATGAAAATCCTGAAGGCATGGAAAATCCCCATCCTCACGTTGGAGCGCTACGAGGCGGACGATGTGATTGGCACGATTGCGAAGAAAGCAGAAAAGGCTGGTTATCAAGTATATATGGTAACGCCGGACAAGGACTACGGCCAGCTCGTCAGCCCGAATATTTTCATGTACAAGCCCGGTAAAGCGGGCGGTGAAATCGAAATCTGGGGCGAAAAAGAGGTTTGCGCCAACTGGGACATTGAACACGTGGACCAAGTGGTGGACATCCTCGGCCTGCAAGGCGACGCCGTGGACAATATCCCCGGCGTGCCCGGCATCGGCCCGAAAACGGCGGCGACCTTGCTCAAGGAATTTGGCTCGGTGGAAAACCTGCTCGAAAACGTGGACAAGGTGAAGGGTAAGAACCAAGAGAAACTGAAAGAATTTGCGGAGCAAGCAAGGCTCTCGAAAAAGCTCGCCCGCATTGACATAGAAGCACCCATCGAATTTCACGAAGAAGATTTCAACCTCGACCCATTTGATAGGGAGGAGTTGACGGAGATATTTAAAGAACTGGAATTCAGGACTTTAGCAGTGCAAATACTGGGTGGCGATGGCACGCCGAACTCAGCTCCCAAGGCCGCCCCTAAAGCGCCCGCCGCAGGTTCGCAAGGCAATCTTTTTGGCGACGCCGACTCCCCTTCAGGGGCTGGGGGTGAGCGGAAAAGCGCCGCCCCGCCCATCCCCTCGCATTCGATGGCGGACAAAAACGCCGAGAACACCCCGCATACTTACCACCTCGCCGACACGCCGGAAAAGCGGGCGGAACTCGTCAACGTTTTATCGAAAGCAAAAACCATCTCTTTCGATACGGAGACCACGAGCGTTGACCAGATGCTGGCCGAATTGGTGGGAATGTCCTTCGCTGTGTCGCCACACGAGGCATGGTATGTGCCCGTGCCCGCCGACCGGGAAGGGGCGCAGGCCATCGTTGAGGAATTTCGGCAAGTGCTTGAAAATGAGGCGATTGAAAAGGTCGGGCAGAACATCAAATACGACGCCGTGGTGTTCCTCAACTACGGCGTGGAGGTGCGAGGCTACTGGTTCGATACCATGATTGCGCACTACCTGCTGGAGCCGGAACTGCGCCACGGCATGGACTACCTCGCCGAAACCTACCTGAAATATTCGCCCATTCCCATCGAATC
>JALOMF010000293.1 GCA_025455635.1 Saprospiraceae bacterium
CTGCGGCGGTGTGTTGCTCGCCAAGTCATTTTCACCACAATAAAAAACGATGACGCTCGGCTCGTACTTGTAGATGAGCCGCTTGGCGTAGTACGATACCTCTGGGATGGTCGAGCCGCCGATGCCCCTGCTCACGACGGGCAGCGGTGCGAAGTCTTGCGCCACCGTGCTCCAGAGCCGGATGCTGGAACTGCCTGTGAAGAGCACGCCGCCCTTCGCAGGCATTTGGGCTTGGTCGGCAGTTTCGAAATCCTTCACCTCGCCCTCGAAACGGTCGAGCTGCGTGGTGTCGCCACGGGGAATCAGGCCGGCTTGGCTGTGCTTGCCTGGCTCATTTTTACAAGAAAAAAAAGTGGCTGCGCCAATGGCGAGGGATACGAGGAAGAGGAGTTTTTTCATGGCAAAACGGATGTGAAATGCTCAGGCCAAGGCTGCGGAATTGCCGTATTGACCTTTTCGCAAGTGAATTAAGCTTCGTCGTCGGTGCGCTCCACAGGTGCTTCTTCTTCGACAATGCCCGGCACGGCCTCCTCGATGGGCGCACGCTCCCCGATTTCTTGGTCGGGGTCTTTGAAATCCTTGGGCTTGGGCAGGTCGTTGAGGTCTTTCAGGCCGAAGTAGTCCATGAACTTGATGCTCGTGCCGTAGAGCAGTGGCCTGCCGGGGGCTTCGCTGCGGCCTGTGATGGAAATCAGTTCTTTTTCCAGCAGTTTTTGGAGGGAATAGTCGCTGCTCACGCCCCTGATTTGCTCGATTTCGGTCTTCGAAACGGGCTGGCGGTAGGCAATGATGGACAGCGTCTCGATGGCGGCCTGCGAGAGGCGCTTCTTGGTCGTCTGCTTCAGCCAAGTGCCGATGGCGTTGTGGTAGGCGCCCTTCGTCATGAACTGCAGCCCCCCGGCGATTTGCACCAGTTCGATGGCAAAATCGTCAACGGCGTAGCGGGCCTTCACCTCGGAGATGGCGGCATCAATGTCGGCTGGCGCAAATTCGGTCTCAAACGCCTCCTCCAGCACCTGCCGGATGTCGTCGGGCGAGAGCGGTGAGTCGGCTGCGAACACCAGCGCTTCGATATGTTGGGCTAGTCTTTCCAATGGTTTATGCTAAAATAATGGAGGCAAAGGTAAAAAACGAAGACCTAAGTACGTTGGCGATTTCTGTATCGTCCGTTTTTAAAAATGCTTCCAACCCTGCGCCACCAAATCGTGAATCTTGCCGCCGCTGGAATGCAGCTTCACGCCCTCGCTGCGCTCCGTGATTTCGCCCATGATGTAGATGTCGGGCATGAGGCGTATTTTTTCGATGTCGTCGGGGCTGACGGTGAACAGCAGTTCGTAGTCCTCGCCGCCGTTGAGGGCGCAGGTGAGCGGGTCGAGCTTGAACTTGAGCGCCTGCATCTTGGCGTCGTTGTGGATGGGCACGCCCACCTCCTCGATGATGGCCCCCACGCCCGACTGCTTGCAGATGTGCATCAGGTCAGAGCTGATGCCGTCCGACACGTCCATCATGGCCGTGGGCACAAGCTTGTTTTGCCGAAAAATATCAATCATGTCCTTGCGGGCCTCCGGCTTGAGGAAGCGGCCAAGAAGGTAGTCCTGCTCCTCCATGTCGGGTTGGATGCCGGGGTTGGAGAGGTAGAGCTGTTTTTCCCGCTCCAGGATTTGCAGGCCGAGGTAGGCCGAGCCGAGGTCGCCAGTGACGCAGAGCAGGTCGCCGGGCTTGGCACCGCTGCGGTAAACCAGTTCCTCCTCCTTCGCCTGCCCGATGGCCGTCACGCTGATGAGGAAGCCTTTTTGCGAGCTGGTCGTGTCGCCGCCCACGAGGTCCACGCCGTAGAATTTGCAGGCCAGTTTTACGCCTTCGTAAAACTCGTCCAGTGCCTCCACGCTGAAGCGGTTGCTCACGGCGATGGACACCGTAATCTGCTTCGGCTGGGCGTTCATGGCGTAGATGTCGGAGAGGTTGACCACCACCGACTTGTAGCCGAGGTGCTTCAGCGGCACGTACATCAGGTCGAAGTGGACGCCCTCCACCAGCAGGTCGGTGCTCACGACGGTGAGGAAGCCCGTGTTGTCAATCACCGCCGCATCGTCGCCGATGCCCCGGTGGCTGCTGGGGTTCTGGATTTCGAAGTTTTTGGTCAGATGCTCGATGAGGCCAAACTCGCCGAGCGAGGCTATTTCCGTGCGTCCGAGGTCTTGTTTTTCCATGAAAATGTGATTTTTAAACGAGGGCGAAGGTAGGTTTTTTGGGTGGGAAATGGCCGAACGAGGTAAAGCAACAGGGTAAAAAGCATTTTTCGTAACTTCGCCGTTGAATTGTGCAATCAAAATAAAGAGATGAAAATAAAGGAATTATCGCTGCGGAATTACAAGCGGTTCGTCAACCCAAAGCGAATCAGTTTTTGTGAAGAGGAGGGCAACCCCAACGAGATGACCTTGCTCGTAGGGGACAATGGCAGCGGCAAATCTTCTATTCTACAAGCGATAGCGATGGTGGTAGGGGGAGCGGTAAAACCGCATTTTCGACCATCTGAATTGGAATACCCAGGATTTCAATACAATTATATACAAACAGGCAGGCTGCCCATTGATGTAAGGGCAAAAATTCAATTTTCAGAAGATGAGCGGGCCGCTACGAGGGAGTTCAGCGATGAGTTGGCGAGGCGATACCCGGAAAACAGCTATATCCAACCTGCTAACTTACCTGAGATTGAGTTGAAGCTGGATTACGAAGAAAATTCTGTAAAATCCAGCACCCGAAAAGCATTTTTACAAACAAAGGGTTATCAATATGCGCTGCAATTAAGCGCGCAGCATCCCGACCCTTCCCAAATGTTTTCGAGAGTAGGTTCGATTTTCTGGTACACCGAGCAGCGGACTTTTACGAGCATCACTCCCCGTGCTGTTGCAAATGGAAATGGAGAACCCAGCCTACCTCCAAAAGCTGATGAAAACACGGTTAGAGAATTCCTGATTAAATGGTACCGATTTCACGACAATCTAGAACGGGGGAGATTTGAGCAACGCCCCGGGCAAAAAGACATTTATTCCAATTTGGCGAGCGTTTTTAATCAGGTTTTTCGCCCAAAGCAGTTTGTCGGACCTGCCCCCAAGATGGGCATCAACCAAATTTTCGACATCGAGGATTTTTGGATTTCGGAAGGCACGGAACAGTACGAAATTGGTAGCATGTCAGGGGCAGAACGGGCTTTGTTTCCAATATTGGTGGATTTTGCCAATTGGCAAATCAACAACTCAATTATCTTGATTGACGAACTTGAACTGCACCTGCATCCACCGCTACAACAGGCATTGATAAGGATGTTGCCGCTATTGGGTAATAACAACCAGTTTATCATCACCACTCATTCTGACGATGTAGCAACTATGTTCACGGATGAACAAATCATACGCCTGGATGAGTAAAACTGGCTACATATTTTGTGAAGGTGGTGCAAAAAGCCATGACAGGCGTATTTTAGACACCTTAATACTCGAACTTGCTGTAAAACCAAGATTGGTAACGGCTGGGAGCAAGAGAGGCATGCCAGCTTTTATTGATGGCTATTTTTCAGGGCAAAGGGCGGTGTCCCCTGCTTTCCAGATAGCCTTCCGTGACCGTGATTTTGATTTCCCTATTCCTGATAAACAATCTTTAATATACACCGACAAGAAAAGGTTGTTTGCCAGTTACAGGACGACTATTGAAAATTACTTAATAGCACCTGATATTTTATTCAATTTCATTGAAGCAAAGGGTATAAGCGATACCGGTATTACAAATGAAGCGAGTTCAAAGTTGTTTTTGGATGAGGTAGCAGCTGAACTAAAGTTTTATTCGGCAGCAAGGCATACCCTTGGTTCCATGCGGGAAAACTTGGATTTTGGTACAACATGGATGCCTAAAAGCGGTGCTTTGCCAGAGAGCCTTGAAAAGGAATATTGCATCGAAAAATCGTTGATGCTTATTGAACCTTCAAGGGAGAAAAGCAGCAACCTTTCTGTTGATATTTTTGAAAAAAGATATTCGGAATTCCTTGGAAAATTTGACCAAAGCTTTTTTGAAAAAGGCGACTACCTGATTTGGTTCAATGGTAAAGATTTAATGGAACTTATTCGTAAACGACTCGCCAATACTACGTTCTCCGAAAAAGCATATTTCGATTTTGCCCACCAATATTTTGATTTCAGAAAATTCCCTGATTTAACCGAACTGTTTGACAAACTCAATTCACAGACCTAACCATGCAAGAAGTACAGCCCTACCACCCACACCACAAAATCCGCCTCGTCACTGCCGCCAGCCTCTTCGATGGGCATGACGCCGCCATCAACATCATGCGCCGCATCATGCAGGCCAGTGGGGCGGAGGTCATACACCTCGGCCACAACCGCTCGGTGCATGAAATCGTGAACACGGCCATCCAAGAGGACGTGCAGGGCATCGCCATCACCTCGTACCAAGGCGGCCACAACGAGTTCTTCAAGTACATGCACGACCTTTTGAAAGAAAGGGGCGCTGGGCATATCAAGATTTTCGGCGGCGGCGGCGGCACCATCCTGCCTTCGGAAATTGCGGAGTTGCACGAGTACGGCATCAGCCGCATTTACTCCCCCGACGACGGACGGCAAATGGGCCTCCAGGGCATGATAAACGACCTGTTGCAGCAATGCGACTTCCCCGTGGGCATCAATTTGAACGGCGAGGTGCAGAAGTTTTTGAAGAAAGACACCGTCTCCATCGCCCGCATGATTTCGGCGGCGGAGAACGACGCAGCCCATTACGAAACGGCCATCCGCCCGCAGTTGCAGGCGGTTTTTGATAAAAATCCGGCGCTGAAAAACACGCCCGTCCTCGGCATCACCGGCACGGGCGGGGCGGGAAAATCGAGCCTTGTGGACGAGATTTTGCGGCGATTTTTATTGGATTTTCAGGACAAAACCATCGCCATCATCTCCGTGGACCCCAGCAAGCGCAAGAGCGGCGGGGCGCTGCTCGGCGACCGCATCCGCATGAACGCCGTGAACAACGAGCGGGTGTTCATGCGCTCCTTGGCTACCCGGCAGAGCAATTTGGCATTGTCGAAATACGTGCAGTCGGCGGTGGAAATCCTCAAGGCGGCGGGCTTCGACCTCGTGGTATTGGAGACCAGCGGCATCGGGCAGTCCGACACTGAAATCATTGACCACTCGAACGTGTCGCTCTACGTGATGACGCCCGAATTTGGTGCCGCTTCGCAATTGGAGAAGATTGACATGATTGACTTCGCCGACCTCATCGCCATCAACAAATTCGACAAGCGGGGCGCACAGGATGCCCTGCGGGACGTGCGCAAGCAGTACCAGCGGGCGCACCAGCTTTGGACGAAGGACGTGGACGAGATGCCCGTCGTCGGCACCATCGCCAGCCAGTTCAACGACCCCGGCACAAACGTGCTTTACGCCAAAATGATGAAGCTCTTGGTGGAAAAAACGGGCACGGATTTGAAGTCCAATTTCCACGCTGCCGAGGAGATGAGCGAGAAGATTTTCATCATCCCGCCGCACCGGACGAGGTATTTGTCGGAGATTTCGGAGAACAACCGCAAGTACGATGAATGGGCGGGGAAACAAGCGGAACTGGCAGGGAAAGCCTACGCCCTTAAGGTTTCCTGCGACTCGGTGAGCGGGGATTTGAAGGCGGGCTTGACCAAGATTTACGAGGATGTTTATGGGCAAATGGACGCCTCGGTGCGCAAGCTGATTGAGGCGTGTGTAGCAAAAAAAGCCAATTACGCCTCCGACGAGTTCATTTACGAAGTGCGGGGCAAGGAGATA
>JALOMF010000294.1 GCA_025455635.1 Saprospiraceae bacterium
GACCAAGGGTATTACAGGGGGTGGGCTTTGGGGCATCACTGAAAATACTGCCCAAATGTTAGCCACGATTCCAAGCGCTATTGAAATCCTTGGGTAGTAATTCGTTGCAATTCCTAAAGTTAAGTAAGCAATTCCGAATACCAAGGTAATGATTCCATGACCTGATACCCCGTATCCTCCAAAAGTGAAGGCATTAAAAACATATCGAAATATCACAGTCCCTGACAAGATAAAAAACATCAATTGCGCAACCCGGACTCGCTTTGCACTTTTGATAAAATCGGCTTCAATCTTTTTTGCTTCCGATTCATCATTGTTAAACCCAATTTTGCTGTCTAAAATGTCCATTAGTTCTTTATCTTAGTTGGCTTCCCCTTCTGCAACCCAAACACCACCACTCCCAACGGCGGCAGCGTCACCGTCAAGCTCTGCTTCCGGCCATGCTTCTCCTCCTTCTTCGTCTTGATGGGTTTTGCGTTCAAATGGCCTTCGCCGCCGTATTTTTTGTCGTCGCTGTTCAGCACCTCGACCCAATTGCCGCTTTGCGGAGCGCCAAACGTGTAGCCCTCCCGCAGCACGGGCGTGAAATTGCAAACGACGATGACCACGTCCTCCGGCTTTTCGCCTTGGCGCAGGTAGGTGATGACGCTGTTCTGCCAGTCGGCATGCTCAATCCACTCAAAGCCGCTGGGGTCGAACTGCTTCTCGTAGAGCGCCTTGGAGTCCTTGTAAAAATGGTTGAGGTCACGCACCCAGTCCTGCACGCCTTTGTGGTAGCCGTATTGCACGAGGTCCCAGACGAGGCCCCGCTCGATGTTCCATTCGCTGGTCTGGCCGAATTCGCCGCCCATGAACAGCAGCTGCGTGCCGGGGTGCGTCCACATATAACCGAACATAGCCCGCAACTGGGCAAACTTCATCCACTCGTTGCCGGGCATCTTGTCAATCAGCGGGCCTTTGCCGTGCACCACCTCGTCGTGGGAGAGCGGCAGCATGAACTTTTCGCTGAAAGCGTAAATGAGGCTAAAAGTCAGCTCGTGATGGTGGTCTTTTCGGAACAGCGGGTCGAACTGCATGTACTTCAACGTGTCGTGCATCCAGCCCATCATCCATTTTTGGTCGAAGCCGAGGCCGCCATCGGCCACGGGCATGCTCACACCGGGCCAAGCCGTACTTTCCTCGGCGATGGTCACCACATCCGGGTGGTCACGGTGCGCAATTTCATTGAACTCCTTGAAGAACGAAACCGCCTCCAAGTTCTCACGACCGCCGTACTGGTTCGGTATCCATTCGCCTTCCTTGCGGGAATAATCGAGGTAGAGCATGGAGGCCACGGCGTCCACCCGCAGGCCGTCAATATGGAACTGCTCCAACCAGAACAGCGCATTGGAAATCAAGAAACTGCGCACTTCCCAGCGACCGTAGTTGAACACGGCGCTTTTCCAGTCGGGGTGAAAACCCTTGCGGGGGTCGGCGTGGTCGTAGAGGTGCGTCCCGTCGAAGTCGGCGAGGCCGTGGGCATCGTAGGGGAAATGCGAGGGCACCCAGTCAAGGATGACACCGATGCCTGCTTGGTGGAAGGCATCCACGAGCGCCATGAAGTCTTCGGGATGGCCGAAGCGGCTCGTGGTGGCGAAGTATCCCGTGATTTGATAACCCCAAGACGGGAAATACGGGTGCTCCATCACGGGCAAAAACTCCACGTGGGTGAAGCCCATTTCCTTCACGTAGGGCACCAGTTCATCTATCAGTTCGAGGTAGCTGAACGAGTTGACCCCGCCCGCTTTTTTGCGCCAGCTACCTAAATGCACTTCGTAAACCGAGTAAGGTTGCGGCTTGCCCGCCATCTCGGCACGTTGTTTCAGCCATTTTTCATCTTTCCATTCGTAAAACGGGTCCCAGACGATGGAGGCCGTGTTCGGTGGGATTTCCCAGTAGCGGGCAAAGGGGTCGCCCTTGGAGAGGCGGCGCTTGTCACGGCTCTTGATGCTGTATTTGTAAAGCGTGCCCTTGCCGATGCCCGGTATCCAGCCCTCCCAGATGCCCGTACCATCGGGGCGCAGGAAGAGCTTATGCGTTTTTTCGTTCCAAAAATTGAAATTGCCGACGACCGACACTTCCACGGCGCTCGGTGCCCAAACGGCGAAGAACGTGCCCCATTCCCCCTCCAACTGCATGGGGTGGCTGCCCAATTTGTTGTACAACCGGAAGTGTTTGCCCCCACGAATCAGTTCGATGTCGAAGTCGGTGAGCAGGGTATGTGGTTTGACGTTTTCCATTGTTTCTGGTTACTTGATACAAGATACTGAGATTCAAGATGCTGCAAAGGTAGCATTTCCGGCCAACTGGCCGATATGTTACAATCGTCACATTGTGAGCTAATCTTTTGGAACGGTCATGGTGTTTCATTCGCCATTCAATAACTTTGCGGCTTGAATTGTTGAATTGTTTTATTATTAATTTGTTGAGTGGACAAAGACTCACGCAGACAATCCAGCAATCAAGCAATTTAGCAATCAAACTATATAACAATCCAGCAATCAATGGAAATCCACAAATGCATCATCATCGGCTCCGGCCCTTCGGGCTATGCCGCCGCCATTTACGCAGCAAGGGCAAACATGAGCCCCATCCTTTACACCGGCCCGCAGCCTGGCGGCCAATTGACCACGACCACCGAGGTGGACAACTACCCCGGCTACCCCAACGGCATCAGTGGCCCCGACATGATGGAGGAACTCAGGGCGCAGGCCGAGCGCTTCGGCACGGAGGTGCGCTGGGAGCAAATCACCAAAGTTGATTTCAAAACGGGCGGAAACTACCACAGCGTCTGGACGGAAAGCGGTGAACAACTGAACGCCTACACCATAATCATATCCACGGGCGCCAGTGCCAAGTACCTCGGACTGGAATCGGAGGCCCGGCTGATGAACAACGGCGTGAGCGCCTGTGCGGTCTGCGACGGTTTTTTCTACAAAGGTAAAGAAGTAGCCGTGGTGGGCGGCGGCGACACGGCTGCCGAGGAGGCGACCTACCTCGCCAAGCTTTGCCCAAAAGTTCACTTGATTGTGCGCCGGGACGAGCTTCGTGCTTCGCAAATCATGCAAAAGCGGGTCTTCAACACCCCGAACATCGAAGTGCATTGGAACTCAGAAACCGAGGAGGTTTTGGGTGAAAACAAGGTCTCCGGCATCCGCATCAAGAACCGCATCAGCGGCGAAACCAAGGAACTGCCCGTCGAAGGCTTTTTCGTGGCCATCGGTCACAAGCCGAACACCGACATCTTCAAAGGCTTCCTCGACATGGACGAGACGGGTTACCTCATCGTCAAACCGGGCAGCACCAAGACCATCATACCCGGCGTGTTCGCCAGCGGCGACGCTGCCGACAAGGTCTATCGCCAAGCCATCACCGCCGCCGGCACAGGCTGCATGGCTGCGCTGGATGCCGAGCGCTACCTCGTGGAAGCGGAGCTTGGGTAAATTTGCGCATCAAAAAAGGAAGGGCGTTGGGATGATTCCCGACGCCCTTTTTTGTTTCGCCCAATGCAGCTTGACTACTCACCGCTGCCCTTTGATATAGAACTCCTGCTTCAGAAAACATTCGATGGCAAACTCACTGGCATCGAACTGTGGCTGCGGAACCTTATCCAACGCCACCCATTCCCACGACTCGCATTTGTCCGTTTCCATCACCCGCAACTCACCAGAATACGCATTCGTGAACAGGCAAACGGAAATATAATGCCTCCCCTCGTTCTGATAAGTCCTCAGGTTGTTCGTCACACAAAACACCTTGGGGTTCTTGATGCGCAGGCCCGTTTCTTCGTACACCTCCTTGATGGCGGCTTCCTCGAAAGTCTCCCCCAGCTCCAAATGCCCGCCCGGAATGGAGTAGAACGGCGCATGGTTCCCCTTTCTTTTCCCAACCAAGATTTCATTGGCTGCGTTTTGGATTATCACCCCTACGCCCAGCTTGGGTCGCTCTTTCAGCTTGTCTTTTGGATTGCTCATGATTGTTCAGTTTGGAAGTCAATTAGCGGGTTGAAAAAGGCAAACGCCGTATTCGATGACCCGATAGTTATAAGCTAAAGGTCTCACCCTTGCGCTCGGTTGAACCACGGATGGGTCGCTGTGAAAATTGCCCTTTTTCAACCCGTGAGATGGTGTACAGTTTTGTTTCTAAAATGGATGGACGACGGTGAGCCAGGCCATGCCCTGTTGCTCGTCCAGTTGGTACCGGAAATGGACGGCATCCTTTGCGGGGTTCGCCACAGATTCCTTGGTGTCCTGCTTGCTCATTTTTTCGTTACGATGAATTTTTCTGAAGCCCTTACCTCCCCTTCTTCCATGTACTGCAACCAATATACCCCGTCTGCCCAGTCCCGCACGGGCACGATGAACGTTTCGTGCTGTGAACCGCCCTTCAATTCCTTGATGACCCTGCCCTCCACATCAATGATACGGAAGCTGGCCCCGGTCAGCTGCCTTGCCGTCCTTAGCTCAAAGTTCAAAAAATCGGAAGCCGGGTTCGGGTAGATGGCCAGCTTCAGTGCCGCCCTTTCCTCCCCCGTGGCATTCGGCCCATCGTTGGCGTTGCAGCCGGGGATGAGGCAGCCGAAGGAGTCCAGCTTCATGAGCCAGCCCCAGTCGTCATTGCCATTTTCGGTTTGGCCGCAGACGATATAGCCGCCGTCCGGTGTTGCCTTGAAGTCCACTGGCTCAGGTGAACGGTCAACCCCATCTAAAAATGTATAGTACCTGGCCCATAGGCTATCCCCATGGTTGGAGACTTTCACCATCCAGCTACCTGATTGCAAGGTACCATTTGTTTTATCCTCTAAAACTTTTCCATAAGCTACAAATCCAACACCATCAGTTGCTTGCAAGACCTTGACAAATTTTGTTCCCGCTGAATGCCTCACGCCTCTTAGTTCCCTGCCCCACACAAACTGATGGTCAGCGTTCAGCTTGAAAATATAGCCGTGCCATTGCAAATAGCCCATTCCCCCACTCTGTTCTTCAATCCCCTTCCCGCTGGCCACCACCAGCCCACCGTCATCCGTCCTGACCATGGAATGGGCCACGTCCTGCAGCTGGTTGTTCGGCGAGAGGTACTCCCACTGCACCGTGCCCACGCTGTCCACCCCGAAGATATAGGTGCGGCTCTTGTAGTTGACGTTGGTTACATTTCTATTGTTTTTGTTCGCACCGATAATCAGGTTGCCATCGGGTTCCATTAGCGTTGACGCAACGAGTTCTGACATATCGTCTCCATACGTTTTTTGTTGCACCACCATTCCATTTTCATCAAGCTTTAGCACCACAATGTTAGGCTTCACAATATCGGGCGACAACAGGTAAATGCCCGTAAGGTAATAGCCACCTTCATATTTGTTCAGGTCGTTTGCGGTGATGAACGATTCCAAGGGATAGTTTGGGTTGTTGTACTCCTTTATGTCCACGGTGTCCCCATCCGGCGTGTATTTTACGAAAAATATATTTGTCTGCGTCTCTCCTGCCGATACCAAGTTGCCATCTTCCGTTCCGATTAGCCCTGTTTCCCAAGTCAGGTAGTGGTTGTTGGGCACTACCAATTTCTTGGAGGATAACACTTCTCCGGTCAAGCTAATTTTCAGGAACAGGCTGCCAAAAACGTTTTGCTGGCCAGTGCTGTCAACGATGACTCCATTTGCATAATAGCAACTATCGGTAGGTAGCAGGTTGGTGAGTTTTAAATATTTGTGCCCAAAATTGGACTGAACATTGAACGTGTTCTGCCCAAACAATA
>JALOMF010000009.1 GCA_025455635.1 Saprospiraceae bacterium
TTGGTTAAGCAAAACATCCAAATTGGGTTGTTTTCAAGCACAGGGCAGAAAGTAAAGGATTGGCAAATAGCTAAGGGGGATGAAATGGTTTCCTGCGATGTTTCTGGACTTTCAATTGGCTTGTATTTTTGGGCGGCAAGCATTGATGGGGCGGTTGTTGAAAGCGGAAAACTAATTGTCTCAAGATGAATAGATTTTAAACCCCAATTTCCCGACTTTCGCCCCCTAACCTTATTTGCTTTGGAAAAAATTCAAAACTACATCAACGGCCAGCTAGTCCCAGCGCAGGCTGGAGGCTGGCTCGACAATTACGAACCCGCCACTGGCCGGGTTTATTCCCTCATCCCAGACTCCGATGCCGCCGACATGCAGGCTGCCGTGGCCGCCGCCGAAGCCGCCTTCCCAGCTTGGTCGAGCTGTGGGGTACACGAGCGCTACCGCATCCTGCACCGCATCGCCGACCTCGGGCCATCACCACTGCCCGCACGGTGGACATCCCACGGGCGCAGGCCAATATCCGCTTCTTCGCAACGGCCATCCTGCACTTCGGTGCCGAGTCGCACCAGATGGAGGGGCAGGCCGTGAACTACACCTTGCGCCAGCCCATCGGCACGGTCGGCTGCATCTCGCCGTGGAACCTCCCGCTCTACCTGTTCACCTGGAAAATAGCCCCCGCCCTCGCCTCCGGCAACTGCGTGGTGGCCAAGCCCTCCGAGCTGACGCCCATGACGGCCTATTTGCTGGCGCAAACCTGCATCGAAGCTGGGCTGCCGCCGGGCGTGCTGAACATCGTACACGGCCTAGGCCCCAAGGCTGGCCAAGCCATCGTGGAGCACCCCCGCACGAAGGCCATCAGCTTCACGGGCGGCACGTCCACGGGGCGCATCCTCGCCCGCACGGCTGCGCCGATGTTCAAAAAACTCTCGCTGGAACTGGGCGGGAAGAACCCGAACATCATCTTTGCCGACTGCAATTTCGAGGAGGCCGTGAGCACCACGGTGCGCTCGTCGTTTGCCAACAATGGGCAGATATGCCTCTGTGGTTCAAGGGTTTACATCGAAAGAAGCATCTATGAAAAATTCCGGGATGAACTGGTGCGGCGGGTAAAAAACATGAAAACCGGCAACCCCGCCGACCCTGCCAACGACCTCGGCGCCCTCGTGAGCGAGCAGCACCGGGCCAAGGTGATGGGCTACCTCGACCTTGCGAAGCAAGAAGGCGGCACCCTGCTCTGCGGTGGTGAAATCGTGCGGCCTTCCGATGAATTGGCCAATGGCTACTACCTCAGCCCGGCCATCATCGAGGGCCTGCCGAATGACTGCCGCACCAACCAAGAGGAAATCTTCGGCCCAGTGGTCACGCTACAGCCCTTCGACACAGAGGAGGAGGCCATCGCCCTCGCCAATGGCACCGACTACGGCCTCGCTGCCACGCTTTGGACGCAGGACATCAGCCGGGCGACCCGCATGGCCGAGCGGCTGCAATCGGGCATCGTGTGGGTGAACTGCTGGATGCTGCGGGATTTGCGGACGCCCTTCGGCGGTGTGAAAAACTCTGGCGTGGGCAGGGAGGGCGGCACGGAGGCGCTGCGGTTTTTCACGGAGGCGAAGAATGTGTGCGTGAGGTATTGAGGGCGGTCACAATTCAGATACGGATATGGAACGCAGTCTAAATCCAATTTCAACAGCCCACGACTATTTTTTTTGTCCAACTGCCATGATTGTTTTTCAAGGTCACGTAATATATCCCCGGTGGGTAATCCTTGACATCCACCATCATGCCCATGCCATAGTCCATCATATCAATTGGTTTGACAAATCGGCTCCTTCCAATTGCATCCTTTATTTCTAGGATATAGTTGTTGCCAATGATAAAGGCCCCTTTAAACAAGATATGGAGGTTGTTGTTGGTGGGGTTGGGGTACAAAGCAAAACCATCGTCCAAATAGCCCTTTTCCTCGCTATTTGAATAAACCGAATCAACCACTCCTGAGAAGAACCGCTGTATCTTGCCCATCTTTTGGCCGAATCGCCATTCCTCCAGTTCAATGCCAAAGGCATACCTGCCGGTCATGGTAGGCATGTCCCATACCATGCAGCAGGCAAGGGTATCCGTCGCCTCTGGGAAGTAATAGCCCGGCACCGGGATGGGCACCAGCTTTTGCGCTATGCTGTCACCATCCAACTCATTTGGGGCCATCACATGCCTTATCACACCGTTCTCCTGGAGCCATATATCGGCGCTGGTGCTGAAAAGAGGGGAAATGGTGTTTGAAAAATTGCTATTATAAGAACCCCAAAACTCGGCTTCCACCACAAATGGCTGGTTTTCGGAATCCTCGAAATTCGCAATTCCCCCCACCCAGTTCCCGCTGGTGCATTTGAACACATACCGCCCTGTATCTTGGTAAATATGGTAGGTGTTGTAAACACTATAGAAATTACCCGGGTTGAACTCAAAGGTGGGGCCGATGATCGTATCCATTGTATTGTCACCCCAGTCAACAACCAAGCTCGGAGGCGGGGCGTAGGAGTAGATTGCTACTTCGATGGTACAATCTTTATCTTCATTACCTCTGATATTGTAAAGAATATCTCCAGCATAAATACCTTGACTAAAAGCCGTGTTCAGTATCGCACAAAAAAAAGTGGAAAATAATAGCGTTCTCATGGGCTTGGCAAATAACCGGAACTCCAGAAGAAGCAAGCTTCTTCTGGAGTTCCGGCTTTGGGATTAGTGAAGTATGATTTTGGCGGTATATAGCTTATCCTTTCCAATGATTTGGGCAAAGTACAGGCCAGGCTGCAAGAATGACAGGTCGAGTGAAAGCGTGTTGTCGAGGCCAATTGTTGCCGTGCTTTGGTAAACCATCTTGCCTGCGGCATCGGAAATGCTTATGTTCAATGGCCCATTTGCTTCCGGTATCCTCAATTTCACCTGACCAGCGGTGGGGTTGGGCGAAATACCAATGGGTAGGTCATTAGAGCTGTCAAACTCAAGTATAAAGGCATCGCTGCCACCGCCCGATGGTTGGTTGTTGAGCATGATCTGGTTGTAGGCATTGGCCTTGTTCTTCAATGGGAATATGTTGCTTTCCGTGTTGCCGACAATAAAGGCATGGCCTCCTCCATTGACCTAAATCCCAAGCCCGAAATCCCTTGAGTTCCCTCCAAGATAGGCAATAGCCTATTTCTGGATTTATCCTTGGTATCGCCATTGTTACGGTATAAAGTTAGGTTATCATGAAATAATATCAAAATATTGGTGTCGAAATTTCAATTATTTTTTATATATACCCAATGAGCGACATTCAAACCCCATGAAAAAAGGGGTAACCATCCAAAGGAATGGCAAAAAAACGGGCCGGAAGTCAACTTCCGGCCCGTTCGTTTTATCCAATCAATTGAAATTCAATTGATTAGCCAATCTCGATGACCCTCGCAGGCTGTGGCTTGGCCTCGGCTTTTTTCTCAATGACGACGTTCAGTACGCCGTTCTCGTAGCTGGCCTTGATGTTGTTGGCATCCACTGTTTCGGGCAGGTGGAAGCTGCGCTTGAACTCGAAATAGCTGAACTCCCGGCGGGTGTAGCGCTCTTCGGGCTTGGCCTCGGTGGTTTCGGGCTTCACTTCGTTGCGCTCCGATTTCTTGGCGGAAATGGTGAGTTGGTCCTTGTCCACTTTCACCTCAAAATCTTCCTTGGCGAGGCCGGGGGCGGCCACTTCGAGGCGGTAGGCGTCCTTGGTCTCGGCGACGTTCACGGCGGGGCTTTTTTGCACTTGGCCGTTGCGGAAGGAGACGGGGAAGTCGTGGTTGAAGAACTCGTTGAACATGCTCTCAAATGCGGCTGGAGCGATGGCGGCTTTGCGGCCATTGGTTGGAACGAAACTGATAAGGTTCATAATCGTGGAATTTTTAATTGTTTAAGGTTTAGGATTTTGGGGAAATGACGCTCGTCAAATCCCCAAAATCCGTTGACAATTCCACGTTGTTCAAACTGCGTTCCACCTGATTTTTTCAGAAAAAATGGCGGAAAAAATCCAAAAACACCTGACGTTTTGGCAAAAAAATGATATTTAACCTGACGTTTTGGCAAAAATCAATCCACTACTATCTGGTCTGTGAAGTAAATGCTGTTGTCAATGCTGAAATAGAAGCGCTTGTTGAACTCCACCAAGCCATAGAAAAAGGAAGACGAAGGGTCGGCGGCCGAGGGGTAGGTGATGTCCTTGGCCACCTTGAAATCGCTGGGCATGAGCTGGAAGACCTTGCCGGGCAGCGTTTGGGTAAACACAAAAGTGTCGGCCACGGCGACGTGGCGCAGGTCGGTGGGGATGTTTACCCGCTCCCAGTCGAGGCCGTTGTCAATGCTCTTTTCGAGGTCGTAGTCAACGGTGCCGGTCATGTAGAGGTCGCCCTGCCAAGAGAAGCAGTCTTCTTTCCATTGTGAAAAAATGCGGGTGGCTATGCCAGCGGGCGTGATGCGCCAAGCGCCCTGCTGAGAGGCTAGGTAGAAATTGCCGCTGACGAACTTGATGCTTTTGATGACGCCATCGGCACTGGCTTCCAGTTCGGGGAGGTCCATTCGTTTCACCAGTTTTATGGAAGCAAACGTGTTGTTTTGGAAATTTTGCTGGACGCTGAACAGGTGCAGGCTGTAGTACCGGGCGGGCAGCACCTTGGAAGCCATCAGGAACTGTGTGCCGTCGGTACTGTAGGCGCCGATGGCGTTGGCCAGTTCTTCTATTTCCAGCGTGTTTCCCGCAGGGGCCGAAAGCGTGTCAACAAGCAGCCGGAAGATTTCGTCGGGGTTCCGGGTGAGGCGGAACTCGACGACTTGGCGGTTCTGGTCGTTGACAGTGAGCCGTGCGAAGCTGTTGTCGTTCAGTGCTGGGATGGCGTTGGAGATGGGCAACGTGCGGCGCTCAATCAGCTCCAGGTTGCTGTTGAGGCGGGCGAAGGAGTTTTCGGAGATGGCGTACAGCTCGAAAGGTGTGGCATGTAGGCCAAGGATTTTGGGGGACATGGTTAGCCCGACGGTGTCCCACTGGATGCCGCCGCTGCTTGGGTCGTCGTCTTCCCAAAAGGGCGTGGTCTGGCAGGAAGTAATGAACATGGTGGCAGCGATGAGTGCTGCGAAGAAAAATCTTGCGTTCATGGTGTTTTGTTTTTTTGTTGAAAAGAACACAACAACTAGGAGGGACTGCAAATATAGTGCTTAGTTCAGAAAAAATGCATGGGTGCGCAACCTTTTCGGGGCAAATCCTACCTGCTTCAGGAATTCGGCAGGTACTGCGTTTTGTGGCAGCTGTTACTTTTGAGCGGCCTTGCGTTAGTTAGCTCCGTTGGTTGTAGGTGAAACTTGCACGATATTCGCTGTGATGTACCATCTTCCATGAACACTTCAGTTTTTTGGCACTAGCTACTGGCCCAAAAGCCAGCCAGATTTGCTATTTTCGCCAGTATTTCCTCAAATAACTTAGCATTGAAAGTAGCAGCTTCCAGTTTTTATGCGGCTACGCACTGCTATTTGATATGCCTAGCAAAAAAAATATTGTTCGATAGCCGACAAGCCCTTAAATTTTGACTGTGGCAAAAACCGTCATGGTAATCGGGTGCTTGCGTTGGTTACGCATATTTATATCACTCAATTAATTAATTTCAATTCACACCATGATTAGGTTTTTTACTGCGCTGATTGTGTTGTTAACCGCAACAGTTGTTTCTGCACAAAAGCCCGTTTTTCAGGGTCAGGTGCAAAAAAATGCACTTCATAAAAAGCTGAACGACCACCTTGAACATTGGGAGGTTTACAAAATCGACGCTGCGGCGCTCGATGGCTTCGTGAAAAAAGCTGGCCAATCGGCTTCTTTCGCCTTGGAGTTGGGTGGGCACGATTGGGACATCGAGCTGCAAAAACGAGACCTCCGCAGCCCTGGGTACATTTCTAGTACACTGGGCGGGGATGGGGTGAAGACGACCAGCGCTTTCGATGGAACCATGACCTACAGGGGCCAAATGCAGGGTCAGTCGGGCTGGTCGGTGGCGCTCACGCTCAACGAATCGTTCATCTATGGATATTTTGTTGATGGCGGTGAAACCTACTTTATTGAGCCGCTGTCCTATTTCTTGCCGGGGCAGCCTGACGACCAATACATAGTTTATGCGGCTTCCGCTGCCAAGACAGATGACTCGCACAAATGTGGTGTAGAAGCAATGCATGAAAAAATGCAGGAACTGAACCCACACGAGCATGGCAAAGACCATGGGAATAGTGCGGAAAAAATGATGGGCTGCGTCACGGTTGACCTGGCTATTGCTTCTGACCTTTCGATGTTCACGGCGCTAGGCTCCATTGGTGGTGTGAACGGTTTTACTTTTGGGGTGATGAACAATGTGCAGACCAACTATGACAATGAGTTTGCCGATGAAATCCAGTTTTCCATCGTTGAGCAGTTCGTAGTGGCACCGCCTGCTAGCGACCCTTGGACCAACTCCGCCAGTGCTGGTGCCTTGCTCGACGATTTCACCGATTGGGGGCCGAGTGGCTTCAATGCAAGCCACGACCTAGGCCAATTGTGGACGAACAGGGACTTGTCAGGTGGCACAGTGGGTGTTGCTTGGTTGGACGCAGTGTGCACTTCGTTTCGTTACCATGTTGTGTCCAGGTTCACAACCAATGCCAACTTCCTGCGGGTGATGACGGCACACGAGATAGGGCATAACTTTGGTGCTGTTCACGATGGCGGTTCAGGTTTTATCATGTCGCCAAGTGTGAACAACACCACGACTTGGTCGGCTGCTTCCATCTCAACCATTTCCAGCACTGCCGCTTCGTCAAGCTGCCTAGCTGGTTGCAGCGGTTCGCAGCAAAGCCCGATAGCAGCCTTTGATTTTTCGCAGAACAGTGATTGCACTCCAGTAATCGTACAGTTCAACGACAACTCACAAAACACTCCCGATACTTGGAACTGGACTTTTCCAGGCGGTACGCCAAGTACTTCCAACCTGCAAAACCCGGTCGTACTCTACAATTCGCCCGGAACATTCAGCGCTTCACTTACGGTGGGCAACAGCGCAGGCTCTAACAGCATCACTCAGAACAATATCATTGTTGCGCTGGCTTCACCTGTGGCCGCATTTACCCAAGATGTCAATGGTCTGACCGTGACATTGACCAATATGTCCTCCTTCGGAACCAGCTACTTGTGGAATTTTGGTGATGGTAATACTAGCACTGCCTTCAGCCCTGTCCACACCTACGCTGTCGATGGCTTTTACGATGTCACGCTTAATGTGACCAACAATTGTGGCACAGAGATGCTGATGATAAATGTCGCTGCATTCGAACTGCCTACGGCGGCCTTCTCCTCGACGGCTACTACCGGATGCCCCGGCGCTACCATATCATTCATCAACCAAAGCTCCTCCAATGCCCTGAGCTTGAATTGGAGCTTTCCCGGCGGCAACCCAAGTACCTCTACCGCTCAATTCCCGAACGTCACCTATGCGGCCCCCGGTGTTTACAACGTGACGCTGACCGCTTCAAACCCTGCCGGTGACGATGTCAATGTGCAAACTGGTTACATCACCATCGGTGCTGCGCCTACCGCTAATTTCACATCGGTCGTGTCAGGCAACACGGTCGCTTTCACCAGCACATCCACTAATCCTGCTGGAAGTGGCAGCCTCCAGTACCTATGGGACTTTGGTGATGGCAACACGAGCACCCTGCAAAACCCGACCCACACCTACACTTCGGGCGGGATTTTCAATGCTACGCTGACCGTCACCAACCTTTGCGGAAGCAACAGCAAAGTCAACCCTGTTACCCTGCAACTGCCACCGGTAGCAAGCTTTTCGGCAAACGTCACATCCGGCTGTGCCCCGCTCTCCGTCAGCTTCACCAGCAATTCACAAGGAGCGGCTAGCTACAACTGGTCGTTCCCTGGCGGCACACCAAGTAGTTCAACGGCGCAAAACCCAACTGTGGTTTACAATACGGCGGGCAGCTTCAACGTGTCACTGACAGTGGCCAATGCCTCCGGCAACAACACCGCTACCGAAACCAATTTTATCACAGTAGCCAATTCACCATCTGCCAGCTTCACGAACGTAGTGAGCGGAAATGCTGCCGCATTTACCAATACCTCCAACAACGCCACGAGTTACAGTTGGAACTTTGGCGACGGCAACACCAGCACCAGTGCCAGTCCAACGCATACCTACGCCGCCGATGGCACCTACACAGTCGTGTTGAGCGCAACGAACGCCTGCGGCACAGTGACCTCCACGCAAACGGTCGTCATTGCCACGCCGCCCGTAGCTGGCTTCACCGCTGGCGCAACGAGTGGCTGCGCACCACTTACGGTGCAGTACACCAACCAGTCGTCGAGCAACGTGACTGCTTGGAACTGGTCGTTCCCCGGTGGCACTCCTTCGACCTCCACACAGCAGAACCCCGTCGTGGTTTACAACGCCGCAGGTACTTATTCTGCTTCGCTAACGGTTTCAAACTCGGTAGGCAACAACACTGCAACGCAGAACAACCTAGTGGCCGTGAGCACCACGCCAACGGCGGGTTTTACCAATAGCGCAAATGGCTCAACGGTCGCTTTCAGCAATACTTCCAGCAATGCTACCAGCTATTCGTGGAACTTTGGCGACGGCAATACCAGCACTGCTGCCAGCCCATCGCATACTTACGCCAACAATGGCAGCTACACAGTAGTGTTGAGCGCAACGAACACTTGCGGCACGGTGACCTCCACGCAAACGGTCGTAGTGGTCACAGCACCAACCGCAGCTTTCACCGCCAACACCACCAGTGGTTGTGGCCCGCTCACCGTTCAGTTCACCAACCAGTCGTCCAGCAATGCCGCTTCGTGGGCTTGGTCTTTCCCCGGCGGAACGCCCTCGACCTCCACGCAGCAGAACCCAACCGTGGTGTACAGCACCCCTGGCAGCTACGACGTAACCTTGGTGGCTACCAATGCTGCTGGCAGTGTGACCGCTTCGCAAACCAGCTACATCAACGTGCTTGCCCCACCCGCTGCAAGCTTCACGGTCACTACCAATGTGTTTGTGGCTAATTTCACCAACACATCTACCAACGCTACCAGCTATGCTTGGAACTTCGGCGATGGCGGCACCAGTACTTCGGCTAGCCCTTCCCATACTTTCGGTGGCGATGGCACTTACACCGTCACTTTGACTGCGACCGGCGCTTGCGGCACCACTACCACCACTCAGCAAGTCGTGATAAGCTCGCTGCCAGCTGCGGCGTTCTCCGCCAATGCCACCAGCGGTTGCGCTCCGCTAACGGTTCAGTTCCAGAACCAGTCCTCCAGCAACGTCACCGCTTGGAGTTGGTCGTTCCCCGGTGGCTCGCCAGCTACTTCCACGGCACAGAACCCGACGGTCGTTTACTCGACACCGGGCAGCTACAACGTGTCCTTGACCGTGAGCAACGCCCTTGGCCAAAACACCGCTTCGCAAACGAACTACATCACCGTGAACGCCGCAGCTACTGCTGGGTTTGGTGTGGCTACCAACCTGCTCGTAGCCTCGTTTACCAATACCAGCACCAATGCCACGAGCTACGCATGGAGCTTCGGCGATGGCAATACCAGCACCAGCGCCAACCCATCGCACACCTACGCTGCCGATGGTACTTACACCGTCACACTCTCGGCGACCAATGCTTGCGGCACAGTGACCAGCACCCAAGCGGTGACAGTAGCCACCATGCCTGCCGCTGGGTTCACGGCGAATGTCACATCGGGCTGTGCCCCTCTCACCGTGGTTTTTGACAACCAGTCCTCGGCGAATGCCACGGGCTATGCTTGGAGTTTCCCTGGCGGCACACCATCCAGCTCTACGCTTGAAAACCCAACGGTCGTTTACAACACGGCTGGCACTTACACCGTGACCTTGGTCGTGAGCAATGCTGCTGGTCAAAGCACAGCTACGCAAACCAACTATATCACGGTCAACGCCGCACCAACCGCTTCTTTCACGGGTTCGCTAGCTGGTGCTACCGCAACCTTTAACAACACGACCACCAACGGCACCAGCTACCTCTGGAACTTTGGCGATGGCACTACCAGCACAGAAGCCAGCCCATCGCATACGTACCTCACTGATGGTGTTTTCAACGTGGTGCTGACAGCCACCAACGCTTGTGGCTCCACCACGGTCAATGGCCAGTTTACGGTCGTGACGATGCCTAGTGCTGGTTTTGTCGCCACAAACGCCATTGGTTGTTCGCCGCTGCAAGTGCAGTACCAGAACCAGTCGTCAGACAATGCTGCAACTTACGCTTGGAGCTTCCCCGGCGGCACACCTTCCAGCTCTACGGAGGAAAACCCAGTCGTGGTTTACAATACGGCGGGCGTTTATTCAGCCACGCTCACGGTGACCAATGCGGCTGGCACAGATAGCGAGACGCTGACAGACATCGTCAAGGTGGAAGCTGCCCCTGCGGCCAGCTTTGTTTCATTTGTAAATGCTGACGTTGTTTCATTTACCAATACTTCCAACAACGCCACGTCCTTTGCATGGATGTTTGGTGATGGCGGAACCAGCACCGACGAGAACCCAACGCATACATACGACGAAGACGGCGTTTACCCTGTGACCTTGGTTGCGACCAACGAATGTGGCGAAACGGTTGTCACCAGCAATGTGGTCATTTCAGTCTCTGGGGCGCCGATTGCGTTCTTCGTTGCCGAAGGCAACAACGGCTGCACTCCGCTGACGGTCACTTTCAGCAATGAATCCGAGAACACTGTCTCCTATGCTTGGACTTTCCCTGGTGGTACGCCATCCAGCTCTACGCAGGAAAACCCTACCGTGGTGTACAATGTGCCCGGCACCTATGACGTGAGCCTTACTGCTTCAAATGCGCAAGGTTCGAGCACATACACACAGACTGGCTTTGTGGTGGTGAATGACATTCCTTTGCCAAGCTTCACTTCCGTGACAAATTTCAACATAGTGACTTTCACCAATACCACGGCAGGCGCTACCAGCTACGCATGGGATTTCGGCGATGGTAGCCCAATCAGCACGGAGGCCAATCCTACGCATACCTACGCGGCGGGCGGGCAGTACCAAGTTACGCTGACGGCCACGAATGCTTGCGGCTCGAAAGCAGTCACCCTTGACGTTACGGCTGGCGCCAATGGCACGGAGGACATCCCCGGCATCAGCCGCTTCGAGGTGTTCCCGAACCCGAACAGCGGCAACTTCGTGCTGTTGATGGATGGTATGCCTCAGGCTGAAATGCTGGAATTGAGCTTCGTCAACGTACTTGGTCAAAGGATTTTCCACGAGCGTGCCGACTTCCGCACGGGCCATATCTCCAAGGATTTCTCGTTCAGCAACCTAGCTGCTGGGGTCTATATCCTACAGGTGAAATCTGGCGAACGGGCCATGTTTAAGAAACTTGTTGTCGAATAATATTTAGCAACAGAAATCAGCCAAGAGGCTGCTCCGGTTGAAAAACACTGGGGCAGCCTCTTTTTTATGTAGGGCAGTCGCTGCAACTTGCGCAGGTTCCCGTTTTTTTCAAACCAAATCAAAAACAGCATGTACAGCCAATGCATGAAGCGCCTAGCAGTTTTTACTTTAATAGTGTTGCCCTTGCTGCTTTCAGCACAGATTGTCAACATCGAAGAGCAGCGCATTACGGGCACCAACGACTCGGTACACTGGTACGGCCACCTGCGGCTCGGCGCCAATTTCGTGAAGGTGCAGGAGAGCATCATGCAGCTCAACGCCAACGCCCAAGTGGAGCATAAAATGGGCAAAAGCCTGCTGCTTTTTTTGATGGATGCGAGGTTCCTGCGGGCGGGCGGCACCGATTTCAACAACGCAGGCTTCGCCCACCTGCGCTACAACCGCAAGCTGACCGACTTGCTTTCGATGGAGTTTTTTGCGCAAGCACAATACAATCGCCTACTGCTGGTGGAACTGCGGGCGCTGGGCGGCGGTGGCCTCCGCTACCGATTGTTCAAGAGCGCCTCTGGCAAAGACCGGGTCTATGTCGGTGCTGCCTACTTGTATGAGCACAACCAGTTCACCGACGAGACCGGCGACCGGGACTGGCACCGTTTGAGCGGTTACATCTCCTTCACATTCAGGCCGTGGGCGGGTGTCACGCTGGTGAGCACCACCTATTTTCAACCAAAAATTACCTATTGGGCCAATCACCGCTTCGCCACCGAGGCTAGGCTGGACACCCCGCTGGGCAAAAAGCTAAGTTTTTTCACCGATTTTTCACTCCAAACAGACAAGGCGCTGCCCACCGACGCCCCGGTCAGCAACTACGCTTGGCAAAACGGCCTGACTTATAGGTTTTGAGTGCGATTTACGGGTTTAGGTCTTGATGTTGTCGGTCAAATCAGCCCTAATCAACTAAAAAGCACCACCATGAAAAGCAGCACCGTGGCCACGAAGCCCACCATAAAAATATTGTAGGAAATGGACAGGAAGCGGTACTTGCGGTCGAGCACCTTGCCGAGATTGTAGAGGTCACGGGTCATGTTGCCGTAGAGCAGGTCGCTGTCCCTGAACATTTCGTCCATCAGCTCCTCGTAGCGCTCCGATTTCAGGGAAACAAAATTCCCGAAGAACATCAAATTGCGCTTTGCCTCCTCGATGGGTGTGGAGTCGTTGATGAGCGAGGTCACCTTCGGGCGGGCGGCCAGCACGGCAAAAATCAGCGAAGAAAGTCCCGTGACGAGGAAAATCACCACGGGCATCAGCACGGCGGGGTTCGTCTCCGTCATGTTGCGATAAGAAATCACGGAAATCATCACCGAAATCAGGATGGCATTCACGCTGATCATGATGTTCGCCTTCTGGTCGGCGATGGCGCTGAGGTTGATGTGGGTACGGTAGTTGGTACGGAAAAACGTTTGCGCCCCCGGCGATAGCCTGTCCTTCAGCCCTTGGAATTTCTTGTCGTCTTGCTGTGCAGCCTGCGGCTGCTCCTTGCGCTTGCGTTTGTCTAGGCGTTCTTTCAGTGCCAAAATATGGTTGCCGACCACAGGCTCATGGTTCAGCTTGGCAGGGGAAGTGTAGAAGCGGACATTGAGCAATTGCTGCATCTGAAAAGCCTCCCACTCCTCTTTGGTGAAATGGCGGTTCAGCAGCAGCTCCTGCTCCAAGCGCATCAGCGGCGAGTTTTCGAAGAAACTACTGCTGAAATGCACGGCGTTCACGGCATCGGAGAGCAGCTGCCCCTCGACGGTGCGCAGCGACTGGTCGTTGAAAAAACCACGCAAAGTGGCGATGATGGAAGCCTTTTTTTCAGGTGAAAACTGGTGGGCGTTGAAGAATTTTTCGGCCAGCTCAATGCTCTTCGGCTCAGGGTTTTGGTAGTCGAACAGATAGCCAGCATTGCAGAACCAAGCTGCCAGCGCTGCCGTTTCCCACTCTGCCTCGGTGGAGCCGTTGGCCTGCGCCAAGCTGTTCACCGTCTTCACGATTTCCATCGTTTGGCGGTAAGTCCTGAAGACGAGCCGGGCGTCGTTCTTCTGGTTGAAAAGGTTGAGTACGAACTGTTGTGCCAAGCTAGCGATGTCTGTTTGTGCGATGATTTCCTCCGATGGGCTGTGTAGTTCCCTGCTCATTATTAATGTTTGTTTTGCTTCAAAATTCGCAAAGCCAAGGTAGTATCATTTATTTTAAAAAAAAGAATTTTTGGCCCAACAACACAGTTCGCTCAAAAATCCGGTACCTATCACTAACTTTGGACGCACGGGAAGGTGAGGGGAAAAGCCCTGCGCCAAAAATAATCGCACAAAAACGATACTTGTGTGGCGTTCCCCGTCACAACTCCCGTACCGCCGGGTTCGGCACTATTTTTCATCAAAAAAATAACAATTAGACATGGCAAATTTGTTTGATTTACTGCACGGTCAGATGGACGAGAACATCGTTGACCAACTCTCCAACCAGATTGGTGGCGCCGACCGCGCACAAACCGCCACCGCGGCACAGAGCATCGTGTCCACCCTGCTCGCTGGCTTGGCCAAAAACGCCTCCACGCCCGATGGTGCCGCCAGCCTCAACAACGCCCTCGAACGTGACCACGACGGCGGCCTGCTCGGAAACCTCATGGGCCTTATCGGTGGGCAAGTAGCGCCAGAGCAATCCCGTGCCGCCAACGGTGCTGGTATCCTCAACCACATCCTCGGCAACAACCAAGGCAGTGCCATTGACATGATCAGCAAAATGAGCGGCCTCAACAGCGGCCAAACCGGCAACCTGATGACCACCCTCGCCCCAATGGTGATGAGCATGCTCGGCCAGCAGAAAAAACAGCAAGGCTTGGACGTGGCTGGCATCGCTGGCCTCCTCACCAACAGCGTTGGCCAACAAAAACAAGCTGGCAACCCACTGATGGACATGGCAACCCGCTTCCTCGACAAAGACGGCGACGGCTCCATGATGGACGACGTAGCTGGCATGGTAGGCAAGGGCCTGTTGAGCAACTTGTTCGGCAGGAAATAGTTTGGCAAGGATGGCTGATTTCCGTTCAGACTTTACATAAAAAAACAGCTTGGGCATGGCTTCGGTCATGCCCTTTTTATTTTTGCCAAATGAAACAACTCAACCCATTTCTTGAAATCTCCCCTTCGGTAAACGAGGCCCTGCAAAACGGCCAACCCGTCGTGGCGCTCGAAAGCACCATCATCTCCCACGGTATGCCCTATCCCGACAACGTACAAACTGCCCTCCTCGTCGAGCGCACCGTTCGGGAAAACGGGGCACTTCCAGCCACCATCGCCATCATTGGCGGCAAGCTGAAAGTGGGACTTTCCGAGTCAGAAATTGAGTTTTTAGGGAAAGCTGGCCGGGAAGCAGCCAAGGTCAGCCGCCGGGACGCACCGTTCCTGCTTTCGAGCGGAAGACCCGGTGCCACCACCGTCGCTTCGACCATGATTATCGCTGAAATGGCAGGCATCCACATCTTCGCCACGGGCGGCATCGGTGGCGTACACCGGGGCGCCGCCGAGACGATGGACATCTCCGCCGACCTGCAAGAACTGGCCCGTACCAGCGTGGCCGTTGTTTGTGCTGGCGCAAAATCCATCCTCGACCTCGGCCTCACGCTGGAGTACCTCGAAACCCACGGCGTACCCGTCATCGGATACCAGACCGACGAGTTCCCGGCCTTCTACACCCGGCACAGCGGCCACGGGGTTGACTATCGCCTCGACTCGCCCGGAGAAATCGCTAAAGTGCTGAAAATCAAATGGTTGGCTGGATTGGCGGGTGGCGTTGTCATCGCCAATCCCATCCCCGAGGCGCATGAGCCGATGGCAGCGCCCATTCAGGCAGCGACCGAAGCGGCGCTGGCTGAAGCCTTGCGGCACGGCATTCGGGGCAAGGAAAGCACCCCATTTTTACTGGGAAAAATAAAGGAACTGACGGGCGGCGAGAGCCTACGGGCCAATATCGAGCTGGTGCTGAACAATGCCCGACTGGCCGCAAAACTGGCCGTGGAACTTTGCGCCGCAGACCAATTTTAGCCTTTTTGGTAAAAAGCGTAAATCTTACCTGCACCCCCGTCGGCACCTTCGTTGGCGATGTAAAGTGTGCCGTCGGTATCGAAACAGATGCCCTCTGGCTGTGCGTGAGTGCTTTTCTTTAGGCGCTCCAAGTGCAATATCTTGCCGTTGGCATCGAGCACGAGCAGGGTATTGCCACGGGCGGAGGTAATGTAGATTTCACCCGTTTTGGGGTGGATGGCGATGCCCGAAGGGCTGAACTTCATCTGGGCATCTTCGGGTGAAAAAATGCGCTCCAGTTTTTTGTCGGCCTCGTCCTCACCGCTTTTTTTCAAAAAATCCTGCAAATCGGGCAAGGTGAGCAGAAAAGCCGGAGTCTCGGACACGGTCTTCGTGCTGAGGTCGAAGGCATAAATCGCCTTGTTGAGCGGTTTGTCGAGTCCCTCCACGCCCTTGCCCTTGCAGCCGAGCAGCAGGCGTTGGTGGATGGGGTCGTAGGCGATGCCCTCCACGTCGTGCTCGCTATTGAGGAACGACTTGTATTTTTCCACCACCGGGTTTTGCTGCGCAAAATTTTTGATTTGGTAAAGCGAGCCGTTGCTCTTCACCACCCAAGCATCCTCGCCCACGATTTCCACGCCCTCGAAGTCGCCCGACTCCCGGAAGGGTATCCGTGACACGATTTCGCCCGATTTTTTATCCAAAAGAAAAACAATGCCTGCCTCGTCGTTGACGGCGGCCAGCGTTTTGAAATCGGCGGTGAAACTTAGCCCAGAGATTTCCTTGATTTCGTCGGCCAAGTCAAGAATGTGGTCCGGCTTGTCGAGGTGGTAAGTAAATACTGGATGCCCCTCCCGGAAGGGCTGCGTCAACCAACCGACGAATGAAAGCCAACTGGAAAAAAAGCTGAGCACAATGAATGAAGGCATGGGTGTCTTTTTTTTATTGAAAAATAAGTACGCTCACTAAACGCTGGCAAAACTAAGGCATTGTAGCTACTGCTTGATTGCCTAAGTTGGGCAAAAAAAAGTCGCACCAACCTGGTGCGACTGCCATAAACAAATTATAATCTCATGAAATAAACGAAAAATCTTGCGGTTTTGGGGTGGCAAGCGCATTTTGACCCGCTCTCAAACAACCATGATTATCTTTAGGAAGTTTTCATCAAGAGGGCAAAAGCAGCATGCCTGCACATTTCCTAACAGGTTTTTAACAAATAGAAATAAATATGAAAGGTGTCGTGGAGGCGGAAATCGTGAAAGTGCAGGGTCGGGCGCAGGCCAGCATGACCGACTACGTAGTGGCCGAGGAGCCGCTTGAAATCCGGTTGGGCTTCCTGAAAAACGGCACACGGCAGCAGAAAAGCATCTCGGTGACCATGCGCACGCCGGGCCACGACGAGGAGCTGGCGCTTGGCTTTCTTTTCACGGAAGGCATCATCGCTGGTGCGGAGCAGGTGGCAGGCTTCAACCGCCCGCCCGTGCGCTGGAAGCAGGCCAGGGAGAACGTGCTGCTGGTGGACTTGGCGGACGATGTGCCCGTGGACTTGGCAAGGTTGGAGCGGCATTTTTACACCAGTTCTTCCTGCGGTGTGTGCGGCAAGGCGAGCATCGAGGCCGTCCGGGTGCAGGGCCGTTTCGAGCTGCCCGACCCGGCTCCGACCTTCGGTGCGGCGATGCTGCACGGCCTGCCGGGGCTGTTGGCCAGCAACCAGTCCATTTTTGACTGCACGGGCGGGCTGCACGGGGCTGCGCTGTTCAACATGGCGGGCGAGCTGCTACTCAGCCGGGAGGACGTGGGCAGGCACAACGCCCTCGACAAGCTCATCGGTGCTGCGCTGCTGCAGCAACTGCTGCCCCTCAACGACCGTTTGGTGCTGGTGAGCGGCAGGGCGGGCTTCGAGTTGGTGCAAAAGTCGGTGCTGGCGGGAGCCGCTTTGCTGGCGGCAGTGGGCGCCCCGACGAGCCTCTCCGTGGAGCTTGCCGAAGAGGCGGGCCTGACGCTGGTCGGCTTCTTGCGCAATGGGCAGTTCAATGTTTACACTTGCCCTGGGCGCATTGTTTTCTAAATGAAAACCCCGAAACTGGCCCTCCATGGAAGTACTAGCGCCACCACGGGGCATATTTCAAAGATTTTAATGGAAAAAACGACTATTTTTGTCGCCCCGTTTGGGGATAGCTGGTTTTGTTTCGGTTGGAATCAATGTTTCAGTAAAGACAAGGCAAGCGGCTTCACATCATTTTATCACCATTAAAAAATACCTGACATGGGCAGAGGAGACAAAAGAACTACCAAGGGTAAAATCTGGAGGGGTTCTTACGGTAAAACCCGTAACAAGAAGACGAACAGCGTAGCACTTCCTAAAAAAGAAGTGAAGAAAAACGGATAATGGCCCCAGGTTGGTTGTTGCTGGCACTGCCCGATGCAGCTGGCAATAACCGACCGCCATTTTCTCAATCAGGCCGTTTCGACACCTATGAAAATCCGAATATCTGGCAATTCTCTGCGGCTGCGGCTTTCGCAGTCGGAGGTCAAGACCTTCTTTGAGGTGGGGGAGGTCATAGACGGCATTAGCTTTGGCACTTCGCCCAATGCGACGCTGCTGTACGTGCTGAAGCGCAGCCAAGACGCCGAGGTAAAAGCTACTTATATCCACAACGCCATCACCGTGAACGTTCCTGCCGATATTGGCGACACGTGGGCCAATTCTGAGCAAGAAATAGGCATCGAAGTCACTGCCAAGACTCCTGGCAAAAACGGTGACAGCCTGCGCATCCTCATCGAAAAGGATTTCAAATGCCTGGCCAACCGGGCGGGCGAGGATGAGAGCGACAATTTCCCGAACCCTACCTTGAGCTGCTGAGGCTGGTCTTTCCGCATTTTTTTTCATTTCAATTTATGCCCAATGGCCAATCGCCCGTAAAACAGCGTTAAGGGAAAGCGAATACAGCTGCTGTTCCACGGCTTATTTCGTAGTAGCTTTGCCCTCGTTTTACAAACAACTGCTATTCCCGAAGGGGCGAAAACCTGCGATGCTAAAAATCCTCGACCGCTACATCATCAAGAAGTTTTTGGCCACGTTCTTCTTCGTGGTGCTCATCTTTTCGATGATTGCCGTCATCATTGACTTCAGCCAGAACGTGGAGGAGTTCATTGACGAAAAACTGGGGGCTTGGCAGGTGTCCACCGAGTACTACCTGAACTTTATTTTTTTCATAAATGGCCTGCTTTGGCCGCTTTTTGCCATGATTTCGGTGATTTTCTTCACCAGCCGCATGGCCTACAATTCCGAAATCATCTCCATCCTCAACGCTGGCGTCAGCTTCCGGCGGCTGGTGCGGCCCTACCTGATTGGGGGCGGACTGCTGGCTGCGATGCACCTGCTGCTGAACCACTTCATCATACCGGTGAGCAACAAGACGAGGCTCGACTTTTTCCACACCTACATCCACAAGGAAAGCGACAAGGGCAATACCCGTGACGTTCACATGTTCGTGGACCCTCAGACCAAGATTTACGTGCGTGATTATTTCAAGCGGGACAGCACGGCCCGCAATTTCCGGCTGGAACGGATTGAGGGGAACCGATTGGTAAGTTACCTGGAGGCCGACGAGGCCCGCTGGGATGGTAAGAAGGAAAAATGGCGCCTCAGCAACTACGAAATGCACAGCTTCGACGGCATCAAGGAGCGCATCGTGGTGGGCGGCAAGGCCAAGCTCGACACGGCTTTCTTGCTCACGCCCGACGACTTCATCCGCTACGACGATACCCGTGAAAAAATCCCGTCAAACCGCCTGTCGAAGTTCATAGACGAGGAGCGGCGCCGTGGCGTGGGCAATACGAAGGGCTACGAAATCGAGCTTTACCGCCGCACCGCCGACCCGGTCACGCTCATCATTGTCACGCTGATAGGGGTGGCCGTGGCTTCCCGCAAAATACGGGGCGGCATGGGGCTGCACTTGGCGTTCGGCATCGTGCTAGGGGCTGTCTTTGTATTCGTGGCCAAGTTCAGCATCACCTTTGCCACCAACGATGCCATGCCGGCCCTGCTCGGCGTTTGGATTCCGAACATCATCTTCGGGGCAGTGGCCATCTGGCTGATGAGCAGGGCGCAGCGCTGAAATTGCTTACTGAAAGCCCATTTTTTAAGCTCCAAATACTATCTCTACCTCCTCCGAAGTCGGGTGGGCTTGGCAGGTGAGGATATAGCCCTGCTTGATTTCGCTCTCGTCGAGTGCGTAGCAGGCGTCCATTTTCACCGTACCCTTCGTCACTTTGGCCATGCAGGTGGCACAGGCGCCGCTGGTGCAGGAGTAGGGAGCGTCGCCCCCGGCATCTATCACCGCAAAAAGCAGGTGCTTGCCCTTCGTGACCGTCGTCTCGTACTTGCGGCCATCGAGGTGGGCAGTGAGCTTTGCGCCATCCACCAATGCGCCTGCTGTGGCAGGGGTGTTGGGGGTGGTGGTGAAATATTCGTGATGGATGTTCTTTTTGTCAACGCCCTTCCCTGTCAGTACTTTTTCCACCGCATCAATCATGCCGCCGGGGCCGCAGAGGAAGTACTCCGACTGCTTGTGGCGGGCCGGGTTTTCTTCGAGGAATTTTTGAAAAACCTTGGCGTCAATCCGCCCAATCTTGCCCTCCCAGGTGGGTTTTCCTTTTGAAAAAAGGCCGCCCAAACCCTTGGCTTTCTCCAGTTTTGGCTGGCTGAGCACGTGCTCCACGAGCAGTTGGCCCTCGTAGCGGCGGGTCAGTTCATCCAGTTGTTTTTTGAAAATGATTTC
>JALOMF010000295.1 GCA_025455635.1 Saprospiraceae bacterium
ACGAAAGTATCGGTAACTGTTGTCTTTCAGTAAGTAATCAAACGAGATTAGCTGGGTGCGAACCACAAAACTGACGTACTCAGTCAATATTAATCAGGACAGAATTTGATATTGTTTCACAGGAACTGGGTTTCTTGTTGCGACAGTAGGCGAAGCGCCTCGTGTAAGATATTTTTACGGAGTCACCCTTTTGTCTGCCGGTTATGGAAAGACCCCAGCATATCCTGTCCGTATGGAATGGTTTTTGATCACTTTTTTAGTAAAACCGGTTGTCGCTGAAGCCATCCAGAACCTTTTCGAGGAGGTCAATGTGGTGAAAATGCATATTTTCGGAACCAACGACGCCGAACCCAAGCAGGACGAATACCCATACGTAGGAAAACCAGTGGGCGAAAATGAACTGAAGTTCCTCTCCGACGACCTACAACCCAACGAAATTGGTAGCATTTATGCCATTTACCGAACCGAAAACTCCAATTTTTACATTTTAAGGGTTCCGGGTAAATACGCTTCCAGCAATATTGCGCTGGCCAAGTGGGACCCCAACGCCTCAAAGCTTGTAAAAGTGATGGACCTCGCCACCATGCAATGCGACGAGGGCATGTGCCACCAACAGGACGCTTGGCTCACCGACCTCGACGACGACCGCTCTTTGGACTTAATCTTGCGCAGCCAAACCAACGACAATGGTAAAATCTCTGACGAAGTCTTCAACGTATTCTACCAGCAGCCACCGGGCAGTTTCACCCAGGCGCCCGAAAAACTAGCCGCATTGGCACCACAGACCAGTTACGTACTTCAAAAATTCTGAAATGTAAACAGTGATTGACAGTGCGCATTTCGCATTACTGTTCATCGTGTTTCATTTATCATTCATCATAAATCAAGATGAGCAAAAAGAACAAAAAGCTGCCAAAAGTTGCCTACTTCTGCATGGAGTACGGGTTGCAAAGTGATTTCAAAATATATGCAGGTGGGCTGGGCATCCTCGCAGGCGACTACCTCAAGGGGGCCAAAGACCATAAATACCCCATCGTCGGATTGGGGATTATGTGGAAACAGGGCTACGGCGACCAAATGCTCGACGAAAAAGGCCAACCTTTCGATGCTTACCGCAACCGCAAGTACGACTTCCTGAAAGACACCGGCGTGAAAGTGGACGTACAAATCCGCAACGTCAACGTCAAGTGCAAGGTGTGGTTGGTGGAAGCCTTCGGCAATGCCCCGCTTTACCTCCTCGACACCGACCTGCCTGACAATGCCGATGCCTGGATTTCGGGGCAGCTCTACGGCTGGTTCGGCGAAGAGCGGATTGCACAGGAAATGGTGCTAGGCATCGGTGGGGTGCGTGCCTTGCGTGCACTGGGCCTGGAGGTGGACATTTACCATTTCAACGAAGGTCATGCACTCTTTGCAGGCTTTGAATTATTGCGGGAGCAAATGGAGGGAGAAGATGGGCTTGGCTTCAAGGCGGCCTTGAAGAAAGTGAAAAAACAGGTCGTTTTCACCACGCACACGCCCATCATCCAAGGCAACGAGAGCCACCCCATCGACCGCATCGAGTACATGGGAGCCAACCTTTGCCTCAAGCGCAAGCACCTTGAAAAACTGGGCAGCCTCGACGACAAGGATAATTTCAACATGACAGTCGGCGCACTGCGGATGTCGAAAAAATCGAACGCAGTGGCCCAGCTTCACGGCGAAACTGCCAACAAAATGTGGGCAGACGTGAAGAAACGGAGCAGCATCACGGCCATTACCAATGGCATTCACGTACCAACTTGGGTGGACAGCGCAGTGCTGGAGGCCGCCGAGGGCAAGAAGGAAAAAGACTTCGACAAGCTCTGGGATGCCCACTACAAAAACAAAAAAGCACTGGTCAGCTTCATCGAAAAACGCAACGGCGTCAAGCTCGATGTAAACAAACTCATCATCGGGTTCAGTCGCCGGGCGGTGCCCTACAAACGCAGCGACCTGATTTTCCGCAACCCGAAAATCATTGAGCCGATGCTGAAAGACCAGACCATTCAGCTCGTTTTTTCGGGCAAATCGCATCCACTCGACGATGCCGGCAAGGCCATCGTGGCCAACCTCGTGGCCATGAGCCGAAAATACCCCAAATCGGTCGTTTTCCTGACGGATTATGACATGACCATCGGGGCAGCGCTGACACGGGGAGCCGACGTTTGGTTGAACAACCCGGTGCGGCCCAAAGAAGCCAGCGGCACCAGCGGCATGAAGGCCAGCATGAACGGTGTGCTCAACCTGAGCATCCTCGATGGTTGGTGGCCCGAAGCCTGCGAGCATGGCGTGAACGGGTGGCAATTTGGCGATGCCCTCGAACTCGAAGACGCCGCTGCGCAAGACCTCCACGACATGAATGCGCTTTACAAAACGTTGACCGACGAAGTCGTGCCCACGTTTTACGAAGACCAAAGCAAATGGCGCAGTATGATGCGCAAAAGTATCCGAAGCACCCATGAGCCTTTCTCGGTGAAGCGGATGCTGGAGGAATATTATGAACTATTATATTGTTAAAATGCTTGATTGTTGAATTGTCCTGGACACCTCCCGCAACAATGAATCAATTTAACAATCCGACAATCTTTAAAGCTTATGAAAAAAAACTATTGGCTAATCGCAATCTTCTTGCTGCTTGGCGGCTTCACGGCATGGTATGTTTTAAGTGGAAAAAAAGACGAAAAATCCACCCTCGGCTGGGACCGCCAGTTCAAAGTGCCCGTTGCTGACATTGAAAAAATCTTTATTGCCAAACGCACTGGCGAGACAACGACCATCGAACGGGATGGCGATGCCTGGAAAGTGAACGGGAAATGGAAGGCCGGGAAAAACATTACGGAAAACCTGCTCGAAGCCGTGTCCAATATTGAACTCCAGTACGTGCCGCCTCCCGCCGCACTCGAATCCTTGACCAAGGAGCTGGCCAGTAGGGGCATAAAAGTGGAAGTTTACGGCAAGGGCGGCAAAAAGCTAAAAGCCTACTATATCGGCGGCGTGACCACCAATGCCGAAGGTACGGTTGCCATCATGGAAGGGGCCGAACAGCCCATGGTCGTCCACATCCCCAACATGGTGGGGCAGATTCGCACCCGATATGACAGCACTGGCGACGACTGGCGTGACAAAAACATCTTCAGTTACAAGCCCGAAGACATCGAAGCTGTGTCCATAGAGTACCCGCAGCAGCGCAACCAGAGTTTCCGGCTTTTCAAAAATGGGAGCAACTGGGACGTAAAGCCTTTTTACGACAATACGCCCCCCAGCAACAAGCCAGTTGTGAAAGGTAAAGTCGAAGGGTTTTTGATGGGATTCGAGGCGCTTAAGGCCGAAAGTTTTGAAAACACGTATGCAAAAAAGGACAGCATCAGGCAGATGATTCCTTTTTCGATAGTGTCGGTGACCGACAAAAAAGGGGAGCAGCGAAAAGCTGCGTTTTATCCGACCTTCCGCTTGGACAAATACACTGGCGAGCGCCGCTCCGATATCGTAGAGCGGTATTTTGCCGATGTGAGCACGGGGGATTGGATGCTGACCCAGCATGGGGTTTTCAAGAAGATTTTCTGGTCCTACGATGCGTTTTTTTGAAACATCGTGATGGGGGCCAGAATGTTGCACTTATTGCGAAGCACGCTCTTTTCAGTCGAATAGAGGTGCTATTTCCCAATTTATAGCTCACGCTGCCAAGTTTTGGGCATGAGCGCTTTGGTTTATAACGGTTGATAACAGTTGATAACGGTTGATAACAGTTGATGATTTTCTTGCCTGCTGGCAAACGGGGATTATCAACTGTTATCAACCGCTATAAACATGCCCAAAACTTGGCGGCTTACGGTAAATTGTTGCGACCTACTGCTTCTACAACAAGTTTGGGAGTGGTTCGTACCCCCATAAATTTGAGACAAAAGCTACTGGGTTTCGGCTGCATCTATGTAATTTGAATTGGCGCTTATTGCTGCAAATGTTGGCATCAAAACGAGTTTTTTTGTTGAGCGAACCTTAATGCTTTGGGCTAGGCAGTGCCATCCTAATGCCTTGTTTTAGAACGAGATATAAAAAATCAAGACCATTGAATAGCATTTTCGCTCTACCTTCGCACAGCTTAAAGCGACAAAACGACATGCAGAGCCAACTTGTAAAAAACGCCGAATCCTTCGTCATTGACCTCCTCAAATCCGGTTTGAAACCTGAACATGGCTACCATGACCTGCGCCATACCCTATCGGTGCGGGACGCCACGCAGGAGCTGGGCAACAGGTACCGCTTGGCGGACGAGGAGCTGGAACTGCTGGAACTGGCTGGGCTTTTTCATGACACTGGCTTCACAAAAACTTACATGGGGCACGAGGCTGTCAGCCAGCAGATTGCGACCGAATTTTTGGAAAAAGCCGATTTCCCGAAGGAAAAAATAGCCGTGGTGAATAGGCTGATTGAGGTCACCAAGGTGGGCGTGGAGCCAGAGCCGCTCCTCGAAAAAATCATGAAGGACGCCGACTTCAACTCGAACGGCCCCACCTATGAGGAAAAATCGGCTGCATTGCGCAAGGAATGGGAAGTTTTTACCGATTTGAAAATGAGTGACGATGATTGGTTGCACAACGGGTTTAACTTTTGGGAAAACCACCGTTTTTATACAGGTGAGGCGCAAGCGCTTTATGGCGAGGCAAAGCGTAAAACTTTGAAATCGCTGAAAAAATCCATCGAGAAAATCAAGCCGACAGAAGATATGCTCGATTTTGCCATCAGCAAAAGCAAGAGCGCACAGATGATGTTCAAGACAACGCTCCGCAACCAAATTGACCTAACCAATATCGCTGACAACAAGGCGAACATCATGCTTTCCATCAACTCGCTGCTCATCACCATCGGCATCCCGATGGTGGCCGGCAACTTGAAGGAGCACCCCAGCCTCGTTTATCCAACTTCGGTACTGCTGCTGACCTGTATCTTGTCCATCGTCTTCGCCACCTTGGCCACACGGCCCGTGAAAATGCACGGACACACCGATACGGATGCCATCGACAAGGGCAATTCCAATTTGTTCTTCTTCGGAAACTTTTTCAAAATGAACCGGGAGGACTACATGAAGGGCCTCATGCGGGTGATGCAAAAAGAAGAAACCATTGATAAGTCCATCGTGAACGACCTTTATTTCCTGGGCCGAACCCTCGGCAACAAATACCACAGGTTGCGCATCACCTACCAGATTTTCATGTTGGGAATGATACTCACGGTGCTGACTTTTGGCGTCATTTATCTTACAGGCAATTATTGAAAAATTGGGAGGCAGCGTTTTCAGTCGCACTCCCCGTCCCGCAGGCCATCTTTCAGTACTTCCCAGAGCCAGTTCTGAAGCCGGGTGTCTTCGCAGAATGCCAGTCCGATGCACTTCACGCAGTCGGCAGCTTCGAGGCGGCTTCCCAGTTTGAAGCCCTTTGCTTTCCTACGCTCGACCAAATGGCTGGGTGGGATATCCTCCACACCGAGCAAAAAGACAGAAACCCATAAATTGCGCTGTAAGGCCCGCTGGAGGCACCGACGGCTGGAACGGGTATCGCCTTGCTGTTTGTAGCGCAGGAACGCCTTGCCGAAATACCATTTTGCTGAAATCTCATCCCGGTGTTGGTTCACCAGGGCTTGCGCTTCCTCCAACTGGTTGTCGCAGAGCAAGCACGTGAGCAGATAGGGGCGAAGCTCAAGGTCGTCGGCGGGGTTCAGTTCCAGTATTTCCTTGAAATGCAAAGCCGCAGTCTCGTAGTAGCCGTTT